>DATNQK010000359.1:0-3650 GCA_036704065.1 Stenomitos sp. | reverse complement strand
GGGGACTATCGACCACCGACCACAGGTGCCACACAACTCACCGTTGTGATGGAGGGCGATCGCCTCACCCAAACCCTTGAGTTTGACGCTCACACTATTACTTCGTCAGCCCACCGAACGGGGCAGATTTTACGCTTTGATGCAGGCCTACAGCCGATGCAACTGCTATGCTTACCGGGTGGCGCTTCTGCCCTCGGCCCTACGCAGATCCAACCCCGCACACCGTTTATGTTAGAAGCGGGTTGGTTAGTAGATCCACAGCACCGTATGCGTTTGATGCGCTACTACAACGAACGGGGCGAATGGGTCAGCACCACCCTTGTAACAGAACATCAGTCATGAAAACCACGCTCCCCAGCGATCGCCTTTACGAATATTTGTGCTCTATTTCGGCCCCAGAACCGGATCTACTCCGGCAACTGCGCGCAGAAACAGCCCAAATGCCCCAAGCTCGGATGCAAATTTCTCCTGATCAGGGCGCATTTATGGCGCTTCTAATTCAGCTTATGGGGGCTAAAAGAACCCTAGAAGTGGGAGTCTTTACGGGCTATAGCGCATTGTGTACGGCCTTGGCCTTGCCGCCAGACGGACTGATTGTGGCGTGCGATGTCAGCCGCAAGTACACAGATATTGCCCGTCGGTATTGGCAAGAAGCAGGCGTTGCACACAAAGTTGATCTGCGCATTGGGCCTGCTTTAGAGACGTTAGATGCATTATTAGCCGCCGACCAAGCAGGTACTTTTGATTTTGCCTTTATTGATGCGGACAAGAAAAATTACGATGCCTACTACGAGCGATCGCTAGAATTGTTGCGGCCTGGTGGCCTCATTGCGATCGATAACGTTCTGTGGAGCGGCAGGGTGGCAGATCTAGACAACCAAGAGGAAGAGACAATCAGGATCCGCGCCTTGAATACGAAGCTCTCTCAAGATCCGCGTGTAACCCTGAGTGTGGTTTCCATTGCCGATGGCTTAACCCTGGCATTAAAGCGGCCTTAATCCTTATTTCGACCATTGCTCTAGCGTTTGTGTAATATGACCTGGCATGATGTCGATGCCTAGAGCCGCTTTGAGCAAATAAAGAATCAGGACAATAAAAGCGCTCAAGATAATATTTAAGCTAATCAACAAAATCACAGCGGCCACTCGATTGCCCAACTTGGTTAAGCCGGAAGCAGAATTGGCGCGATCGCGGTTGCGGCGATCTTGGCCCACCAACAACACCACATAAAAGCGCATCACCACCAAATCAATCGCAAAACGCAGATCAACCAATTTGGGGTGCTTTTGACCCTTGCGATTAAAAATATATTTCTGGATCGCCGTCCATTGCTCTGGCGTTAAACTATCCAACACCGCTTCATCAATCGCCAACGACTGCGATAAAGGTTCAGGGTTAGAGTGGCGAGGCAATTCTTGAGCCATAGAACCGTCGGTACCAAAATGAACAGCAATTAAAGACGAATCGTAGCCCCCAAACCAAGGGCACCCCAAGCCACACCCAGACGCAGCCAAAACCCAAAGGTTCGCTTCAGCCTCCAAGGTGCAAGGGATTGGCCTACATAGCCCATCAACAGGGTATAAACCGTTCCTAATAGCCAAAACTTGCCCAGCATCATCGCCCAATCTCTACCATCGACCATGGGCGCTCGGTGCGGCATGGCTGAGGACAGCACCGCCATCCAGATCACAGCAATCAACCACACCATGGCTACGGCGATCGCCGCTGTTTCTGCCCAAGCCAAATGTAATGTCACCGCAAGGGTACCCACCCAGATCAATCCTGATGCTTCGTAGAGCCTTAAGACCGCGCCAATCATCAAAGCCGAAAGGCCCAGCCCCAACAGATGACCCACTGGTTGTACGACCACTCCAAGGCCCGTCAACTGATCCGCCTTATGACTCGTCATAATCCTCTACCACGTCTGCCCCTTTTGATTCAGCATGCACCGCAACGGCATTTTTGCCATCACGACGATTCAATTGATTGTGTACGGGCCAGGGCTGGAAGCACTTGCCTCCTGAGGTTGCCATCACAGCAGCAGTCGCTAGAAACTCTGGCGCACGCCCCCTGCCTCGCTTATACCGCCTGCCTGCATAAAGTTCCCAGAATACACACCAAAAATACAGCAGCAGTGTCAAGGGTTGCGCTAAAATTGTTAAGGATTTTTACGAATAAGGTGCGGGCTTCTCGTCCTCAAGCGCCAACAACAAAATGGCGGCTGCGCCCTTCGGCATTATTACAATCGCTGGATAGATCTGGAACAATTTTTATGAGTCTTCCCATTCGGAATGTTGCCATTATCGCTCACGTTGACCACGGTAAAACGACGCTGGTAGATGCTCTGCTCAAGCAGTCCGGCACGTTCCGAGAAGGAGAAGATGTCCCTGATTGCGTCATGGACTCCAACGATATCGAACGCGAGCGCGGCATCACTATTCTGTCGAAAAATACGGCAGTGCGCTACAAGGAAACCCTCGTCAATATCGTTGATACCCCTGGCCACGCCGACTTTGGCGGTGAAGTGGAGCGGGTATTAGGGATGGTGGATGGCTGTCTACTGATCGTGGATGCCAACGAAGGCCCCATGCCGCAAACACGATTTGTGCTGAAAAAGGCTTTAGAAAAGGGTCTGCGGCCCATTGTGTTTGTCAATAAAATCGACCGTCCGCAAGCCGACCCCCACGCTGCCATCGATAAGGTATTGGATTTATTCCTAGAACTTGGCGCTGATGACGATCAGTGCGATTTCCCTTATCTGTTCGGCTCGGGGCTATCGGGGTTTGCCAAAAACACCCTAGAAGAAGACGGCACCGACATGCAACCACTGTTTGATGCGTTGCTCGGTCACGTACCACCGCCTGCTGGCGACCCAGAACGTCCGTTGCAAGTTCAAGTAACGACCCTCGATTACTCTGAATATCTAGGCCGCATTATCATTGGCAAAATCCATAACGGAACCGTAAAGACGGGCCAACAAGCAGCCTTGATGAAAGAAGACGGTTCTATTGTTAAGGCCAAAGTCACCAAGCTCATGGGCTTTGAAGGCTTGAAGCGCGTCGAACTCGAAACGGCTTCGGCAGGTAACATTGTCGCCATCTCTGGATTTGGCGATGCCAATATTGGGGAAACCATCACCGACCCCAACGAACCGCAAGCCCTACCACTGATTAAAGTGGACGAGCCCACCTTGCAGATGACCTTCTGCGTGAACGACTCTCCCTTTGCCGGACAAGAAGGTCAGTTTGTGACCTCGCGACAAGTGCGCGATCGCCTGATGCGCGAGTTAGAAACCAACGTCGCATTGCGGGTCGAAGAAACCGATTCTCCTGATCGCTTCGCGGTATCCGGTCGAGGCGAATTGCACTTGGGGATTTTAATTGAGAACATGCGCCGCGAAGGCTACGAATTCCAAGTTTCGCAGCCCCAGGTAATCTACCGTGAAGTCAACGGTCAACCCTGTGAACCCTATGAGTACCTCGTGCTAGATGTCCCTGAAGAAGCCGTCGGCGGTTGCATCGAGCGACTAGGACAGCGTAAGGGCGAAATGCAAGATATGCAGGTGGGCGTTCATGGCCGATCGCAGCTTGAGTTTGTGATTCCCGCACGGGGGCTAATTGGCTTCCGAGGTGAGTTTATGCGCCTCACCC
>DATNQK010000358.1:0-9168 GCA_036704065.1 Stenomitos sp. | reverse complement strand
ATTGCAAGACACCGAATTAAAGTTTGCCCACGTTGGCGATAGCCGCCTTTACCGTGTAACCCAAAGACATGGGTTAGAACAACTCACCGTTGATCATGAGGTAGGACAACGCAACATTGCCAAAGGGATGTCCCCTCAAGTTGCCTATGCCCGTCCCGATGCCTTCCAACTGACTCAAGCCCTCGGTCCTCGGCCCGAGCAAGCTCTCAGCATTGAAGTTCAAACGCTAAACCTGACCGAAGATACCTTATTCTTGTTTTGCTCTGATGGCCTAACGGACGACCACTTACTTGAACGTAACTGGGAAAGCCATCTTAAACCGCTGTTAGACTTCCAAACACCTCTTGATGAGGGGGTAGAGCAGTTGATTCAGTTAGCGAATCAGGAAAATGGCCATGACAACATTACGATCATTGCCGTTCGTGCCCAGGTTGAACTACGAACCATATCCCATTCTTTGGGGCAAGATTCTTAATTTTTCAATAAAGCTTGTGTGTATTGTCGGAGTTGCTCAACGCGATCGCACACCTGTTGGCGTCTCTGTTGTTGTATCTCTGGAGAGCGCGATGCCGCGTATTGGGCCAAATCTACCGCTAACAATCGCAACAATCGATGCATTTCCGTGGCAATTCGCTGTGGCATGGTTATAGTCGAACCATCTGCCGTAGAGGATGTGAGACATCGCTGTAAATCCTGAGACAGTTGCGCATGAAGCGCAGACGCACGGGGCACAAAGACCTCCAGATTGTCTGTATTCGTACACAGATCGTACAAACCTTCAACGTTTTGACCCAGGGTTAACCAGTCAGATGGAGCAGGGGAATCAACCATATCCTTGCTACGATAGCAGGCATCCAAGCTTAACCATGATTTAATAGAATTAAAATTATAGAAACGTTTACCCGTTCCCACTTCGGGGTAGGGTACCATTTCTAAATTATTTATTTAAGATACTTTCGCCCAACTTTAATATCGGTTTTAGCCTGCTGCTCCCTCTAACAGTTGCTCTACGCCATGAATGTGACGGCTACTTCTGTTCCTTCAGATGTTGAACTTCCGAGCTGGCTGCAGGAATGTCTGCTGACTCCGCAAGAAGGGTTGGTTCGTTCGGATCAAAAAGATCAAGCCTTAATCTGCAAAGCCTTTAACTTCGGGTACACGCTGCATCAAGGTCAACGTCGTGCTTCCGGTGAGCCTTATATTGCCCATCCAATTGCAGTAGCAGGTCTGCTGCGGGATCTCGGCGGCAGTGCAGCGATGGTCGCTGCTGGATTCTTGCATGATGTGGTTGAAGATACCGACGTTACCGCAGAGGACCTTGAGGCGGAGTTTGGGCTTGAAGTGCGTGAACTGGTTGAGGGGGTCACGAAGCTTTCTAACTTCAGCTTTTCGAGCAAGACCGAACGACAGGCCGAAAATTTCCGGCGGATGTTCATGGCAATGGCCAAAGATATCCGAGTCATCGTCGTGAAATTGGCTGATCGGTTGCACAACATGCGCACCCTAGAGCATTTGGCCGACGAAAAACGGCGTCGCATTGCCCAAGAAACACGAGATGTATTTGCGCCTTTAGCCAATCGCTTAGGGATTTGGCGCTTTAAATGGGAACTTGAGGATCTGGCCTTTAAGTACTTAGAACCCGATGCTTATCGGCAAATGCAGCAGCTCATCTCGCAAAAACGGACCAATCGAGAAGAGCGTTTAGCTGAAGTAACCCAATTGCTGAAGATGCGATTAGAACCGCTAGGCTTACAGCATCTAGAAATCAGCGGTCGTCCGAAGCATTTGTACGGCATCTACCAAAAGATGAGCCGTCAGCAGAAAGAATTCCACGAAATTTTTGACATCGAAGCGGTGCGGGTCATTACTCAGTCTAATGACGAATGCTATCGTACCTTAGCCGTGGTTCATGATTGCTTTCGTCCCATCCCTGGTCGTTTCAAAGACTATATCGGCTTACCCAAAGCCAATCGCTACCAGTCTTTGCATACTTCTGTGATTGGTCTGAATGGTCAACCTTTAGAGGTGCAGATTCGAACGCTGGAAATGCATCAGATCGCCGAGTATGGGATTGCAGCCCACTGGAAATACAAGGAATCTGGTGCTTCTGCGCCCAATCAGTGGAATGCCCAAGATGAGAAATTTAATTGGTTACGTCAACTCCTGGAGTGGCAGAGCGATTTAAAAGAGACAGATGCTCAAGAGTACCTAGACGATATTAAAGCGAACTTATTCGATAGCGAAGTCTATGTATTCACCCCCAAAGGCGATTTAATTTCTTTGGCACAAGGCGCAACGCCAGTGGACTTTGCTTACCGAATTCACACGGAAGTGGGCAATCACTGTGCTGGGGCACGCATTAGCGGTCGGATGGTGACCTTAGATACACCGTTAAAGAATGGCGATATCGTTGAAATTCTGACTCAAAAGAATGCCCATCCAAGCTTGGATTGGTTGAACTTTGTGATGACGACTGGGGCACGCAACCGCATCCGGCAGTGGTATAAGCGATCGCGTCGGGAAGAAAATATTCTTCGGGGTCGTGAAATGCTCGAAAAAGAGATGGGCAAGAGCGGATTTGATGCCCTGCTCAAGTCAGAGCCGATGCAATGGGTGGCCGAGCGATGCAATTACCAATCGCCTGACGATCTACTGGCGGGTTTAGGCTACGGCGAAGTGACCCTCAATTTAGTGGTCAATCGTTTGCGAGAAACCATTCGTAAACATCAACCACCAGAACTTAAGGTAGAGACCTCAGGCAGCGTTGCCGATCATAGTGCGGATGTGCAGTCGGCAATGGCCAACAGCCAGCGCAATGTTGCTCCCATTTCCTCTCGTCAAAGCGATGCACCCATTTTGGGCGTTGAAGGGCTCATGTACCATCTGGCGGGGTGCTGTCACCCAGTTCCAGGGGAGCCAATTATTGGTGTGGTTACTTTGAGCAGTCGCGGCATTTCTATTCACCGTCAAGGCTGTATTAATGTCGATAGCATTCCTGGCGATCGCCTTATCCCTGTTCGCTGGAATACAAGCTTACAAAATCAGGGTCGTCCTCTGACCTACCCTGTGGAAATTCAAATTGAAGTATTAGATCGCGTGGGTGTATTGAAAGATATTTTGACCCGTCTCACCGACTGCAAAGTGAACGTTCATAACGCTCAGGTCAAAACCTTTCCAGGTCGCCCTGCACTGATTCAACTGGGGTTAGATATTGAACATTGCAACCAACTCGAGCAAATTTTTGCCCAGGTTCGGAAAATGAGCGATGTCCTCAATCTTCGTCGTCTCAGTCAATCTCCAGACGAAAAATAAAAGAGAGCCTTTACACTTTTAACGCGACCCTGCCAGAATGGGAGCAGCTTCAGCTGCTGCAGAAGTATGGGGGTATTCGTTTGCATACAAGCTGAGGTTGACATGAGGCTGTTTCAATCCACTTTTTAGGATGTGCTTCAACGTCCTAAGTGAATCGGTTTGTTGCCAAAGTTGTGAGCTCAGTTCTGCTACTTTAGGTTCCCGAATCCGCATTTACTCACCCATTTTTCAGCCCAAGACATATGTCAATATGTCGATGTGGGTTGGCGCAAACAGACTACGCGGATTAACATTATTCTTACTTTAGGTCCATCATCGGGAAGATCAATGATTGTCGGACAACCTGAATTTGTCGAAAATCCAGAAAATCGATGCCCAGTTATTTTACTGGTTGATACCTCCAGCTCAATGGCTGGTGCTGCCATCGAAGCGCTGAATGAAGGACTTAAAACCTTTCGAGAAGCAATTCTTCAAGACGAGCAAGCTGCGCTGCGGGTTGATGTTGCAGTGGTCAGTTTTGGGCCTGTCGAACTGATTCAAGACTTTGTCACGATCGACCAGTTGATTCCACCCCATCTTATGGCCCATGGCTTAACCCCAATGGGCGAGGCCATCAATTACGCATTAGATCTTCTCGAAACCCGCAAGACCACCTATCGCAATAATGGGATTCAGTACTATCGCCCTTGGGTGTTCTTGATTACAGATGGTGCGCCAAATCCTGGCTCTCCTTGGCAAATTGCTGCCCAACGGATTCGTGATGCAGAACAGCAGCGTAAGCTTTCCTTTTTCGCTGTTGGGGTGCAAGGGGCAGATATGAACACCCTGCAGCAAATTGCACCACCTGCCCGCCCACCGTTGATGTTAAACGGACTAGATTTCCGCTCCATGTTCCTCTGGTTAAGCGATTCAATGGTGCGGGTTTCCACGAGTACTGTGGGGGGAGACATGGTAGCGTTACCACCCGTGGGGTGGGGGCATATCACCACTTAACTTCTCAGCATCGGAAAAAAAGGATTGATAGTGGATCAGTCCTGCGGGGGTCATTGGCGCTGTTTTAAGAGATTAGGGATTGTCCGTGACTTGGAAAGCGATTGTTCATTCGGCTATTGGTACTCGCCATGAACAGCGTGGCCAGCCTTGTCAAGACTATGGCTGTTATCGTATTGCAGGATCGTACTTGATCGGTGCAATTTCCGATGGGGCAGGAAGTGCCAAATATTCAGATGTTGGTGCCCAAATCGCATCGGAATTAGCAGTCGTAGCGATGGCTCAAGGCGTAGGGGCTATTGCTGAAGATGATGCGTCTATGGAATCGCTCCAAGACCCAATCCCCTTTGCCGAAATGGAGGCACAGGCTACAGGGTTATTTGAAGCGGTGCTGGCTCAGGTGCTTGATGGATTGCAGCAGGAAACCGACGCATGTGGCTGCGAGTTGGGCGATTTCGCTTGCACATTGTTGGCCTTTATTGCTACCCCTGACTGGGTTGCTGCGATGCAAATCGGGGATGGATTTATGCTCCTACGGGGCAAGGATGATGAGGAATATCAGCTGCTTTTCGAGCCGGAGAAGGGGGAATTTATTAATGAGACGGTCTTTGCAACGTCTCACAAAGCTGTGGACTATATGGGAGTCTGCGTGCAATCGGTGGAGTCACCCTTCATTTGTGCTGCCACTGACGGGCTAGAACGGGTTGCCATCCGGCTCCATAACTGGGAACCCTTTGCTCCCTTTTTCCAACCTTTTGAAGCTTGCTTGCGTAAGTTGCCGACCAAATCAGAGCAGGAAGAGTATCTGCAAACCTTTTTGGCGTCTGATCGTTTGAATGCCAAAACCGATGATGATAAAACACTTCTCATTGGTCTTTACGATAGAGAACAGGGGGTAACCACTGAACCATCGGAGGGGTTATGAGCCAGTCCTTGCGGTCTATGATTTCGGGTCGTGCGATCGCCTTAGAACAAAAGCTCGCCAGTAGTGGTGAAGGGACGGTTTGGACGACTAACGTTTCTGGTTTTTTGGCAAAGCTCTATCATCACCCCACCCGCGAACGCATCGAAAAATTAAAGGTGATGATTGCCCATCCCCCCAGCAACCCCATGCGGCAACACCACCATGTGACGTTTGCATGGCCCCAGGATTTGCTGATCAGTTCGCAGAATCAGTGCCTTGGCTTTCTGATGCCAGAGATTGTCGATGGCGTAAAGCTGTCGTTGATTTACAATGCCAAGCATCGCAATCGCAAAGCCCCTCGTTTCAACTGGTACTATCTCCACACCGCAGCGCTTAATTTTTCACTGGCCCTTAAGTCCCTCCATGAAGAGGGATATGTGGTAGGCGATATCAAACCACAAAATATTTTGGTCAATAGCCGAGCACTGATTTCGATTATCGATACAGATTCGTTCCAGGTTAAAGATCCTCTGAGTCCGACCATCTATCGATGCTTGGTTGGGTCTGAGGGGTTCACGCCTGCAGAACTGCTGGGCAAAGAACTGGCAACACTCGACCAAACCGAGATTCATGATCGCTTTCGCCTAGGGGTTCTAATTTATTTACTCCTGTTTGGGGATCAACCGTTTAAGGGGAAGTGGATTGGTCGAGGTGAGTCGCCTTTGCCCGCAGACTTGATTCGCCAAGGCTTTTGGCCCTATGCACCCAATAGCATGATTCAGCCTGGGCCTAACACAATCCCCTTGTCCATTATTCATCCACAACTGCAAGTTTGTTTTCAACGCTGTTTTACCGACGGGCATAGCAACCCTCAGGCACGACCCTCAGCAGAAGCGTGGATCGACGCACTTAAAGCAGCGATCGTTGACCTACGCATGTGCCATTTAGAAAACAACCATTACTTTAGCCGCACCTATGGCCGCTGTTACTGGTGCGATCGCCGTTCTTCTTTGGGGTTAGATGTGTTTAGCCCGACGCTTTCTGCACCCAAACCTACCGCCACAGCACAGCGCAAAACCCTAGAGCCTAAACGTCCCCAACGCGTTGCAGGCATGTCCAGAACCATTGCCAACTCTGCACTGGCAACTCCCCCAGGCTCCTTGAAGACCGCCAGTGTCTTATTCCACCCCGGTAGAACTGGAACGCAGCACCAAAGCATTGCTTTAGACCGGTTTTCCAACCCCATCTTCTGGGGTACGGGCTTTATTCTAGTGGGCCTATTAGGACTGGGCTTTTTGCTGCTCCCAGACTTGAACATCGAAGCCATTCGTCAGGGTACCCAATCCCTTGAATTGAGCCTAGAGAAGCTATTCAATAACCTCCCAGCCAGAAAGGCAGCCTTAAAGTCAAAGTTAAAAAGTGCCATTCCTGCTTCATCAGCAGCCTCCACTGAGTTTGTGCCCATCCAGCGCCACGGCGGACATTGGGATACGATCACGTCACTCGATCTCAGCTCTGACGATCAGCTACTTGTCAGCGGCAGTAAAGATATGACCGTGAAGCTATGGTCCTTCCCTTCAGGGCAGTTACAAAATACCTTTTCAGACCACTATGAGTCGGTCATCTCCGTCGGAATTAACAACACCAATCAAACACTGGTCACAACAAGTCTGGGGGGCAAAATTTTAGCTTGGGATCTCAAGAATCGTCATTCTAGCCCCAAGATGCCGACAGAAGAAGGTTGGAGTGTAGAAGGCACCATTCGAGGGGCGATTGTTGATAACCAAGGGCAGTTTGTAGCTAGTAGTGGATGGGGAGGAACCATTTTGTTGCAATACTTGCTGAGCGGCAAGGTTGTGAGCATTCCCTCTAATTCCCTAGCCTCTGAACAATCTCTGGCAATTTTGCCAAATGGAAAAACAATTGTCAGCAGCAGTAGCGATGGCAAGTTCCAGTTTTGGGACACTCAAACAGGCGCATTGCAGCGGTCTTTTTCCCGTGCTTTAACTAACGGTGCCATCGAACCCATCAGCGCCCTTACCATCAGCAAAGATGGTAAATTCCTCGCCAGTGGCGGATGGTATGGGTCAATTCTGATATGGGATATCCAGTCAGGAATGCTGGTTCAGTCATTTCCCAAACAGACTAAGCCCATTTCGGCGATCGCCTTAACAGATCGCGCTGACCGCGTAGCTACAGTCGCCACCGACTCTACTATTCAGATTTGGAATGTAAAAACAGGTCAACGCCTAAAGACACTCAAAGGCTATACCGCCCCTGTTTCTGCAATCAAATTTAGCCATAGCGGCCGTTTTTTGGTCAGTGGCAGTGAGGAACCTACGATTAAAGTATGGGATCTAAGCTCCAATCGGGTGATCACAACCTTAGTGCAGTAGGGTGCTAACCTCTACCTCTAGCGTTGCAAGTAGTTCAAAATTCCTTGTGTAATAGCTTCTGCAAGTTTAGTACGTTGTGCAGGAGACGAAAGTCTTGCAGCATCCTGAGCGCCTGTTACAAAACCAATTTCTACAAGTACGGAGGGCATCGACGTTCGACGAATGACGTAAAACCGTGCCTGACGAACCCCACGATCCTGAATCGTCGTACCGTTTAAGACACTAGAGTGAATGGCACGCGCTAACTTGTAGCCCTCTTTACTGGAATAGTAGTACGTTTCTAGACCATTAATATCAGGGCGACTGAGGCTAATCGAATTGGCATGAATGCTCACAAAGATATCGGCTTTAACGCCTTCAGCCTTGGCCACTCGGGGCGCAAGATCAATTTCGCGGTCGTCGGTACGTGTGAGTATCGCATTCATCCCTTTGCGTCGGAGTTGCTCGGCCACTTGGGTCGCTACTGACAGAACGACCCCTTTCTCTTGCAATCCATTAATACCCACAGCACCAGGATCACCTCCCCCATGTCCTGGATCGATCACCACAACCTTGGCTCCTGCCTTCAGCGGCGGCGGGGAGGATGTGAGGGTCGGCTTTGCCATCGCAGGGGGTGGCAGGATGGTCGCAGGCCGACTCACTCCGCCCATGCCCTCCAAGGCGATCGCAGTTTGGTTACGGCTAGGAATCACATCCTGGCGCACAATTTGGGGCAACTGGATAAACCAACGGCTAGGAGACAAGTTGCGAATCTTAATCTCATTGGGATTAAGGGTGTAGTCAGACCTCAATTCCACCACAAGGCGCGTCGTGGTCGGGGTAAATTGCCCAACCCGTACCTCTCTGATTTGGCGCGCAACCCGCTGCTTCTTTTTCTGCTTTGCCTTATCAACCGTGGTATCGGGCAGATCGATAATCAATCGACCTGGGTTGGACATGAATTGAGCTTGAGGCTGCATGCCTTCATCTGAGATAATCTCAATCCGATTGAGAGGCTTATTAAATTTCCAATAAATCAGTTTTCCTGCCCAGACAGGTTCCGATAAACCCAAAATCGAGATCACTGTCAATGGAAACAGCCAACCTAACTTCACAGTGATCACGCCCTAAAAATCCTTCGAAATAGCTGACACATGAAAGACTCTTCTAAGTTCGATTAAGTTTCCTAAGCTGAGAATGGTCTCTTTTTTGTTGGGTATCATGGCGCATTACTGCTCCCGATGCAAGGTGTTACTGCCCTTTATTTGGAAATTCATATCGAAAATTTATCTTAAGATCTGTAAGCCGCAGCTTGGATAAAGTGCAATGGTAAATCGCGAGGGGAACTTTAAATCTAGTCAGGTTCTCTGTGCAGAGAGTGCGTCCTAGATGCAACTATCGGCAGAGGCCTTTGGGTTGAGTTGCTTTCTACAATACAAGAGCAATAGACCCCGCTCAGACTGTTCGATTCTCACTCCTCACCATCACGCTCTATATGAAACGTCTGTCGCAGTGCTTTGGGCAATTGCTTTCGGCCGAATTGTCCGGGGTGCCGAATGGCAGCGCAACGCATACCCAACCAGATAC
>DATNQK010000357.1:0-9012 GCA_036704065.1 Stenomitos sp. | reverse complement strand
GTTTAACTCTGGCCTCTTTGCATTTCAACGATTGAGTTGCAAATGGATGAACGTTAAAGCACTAGGCGGCTACCGCAGCGGGAGCGTAAACGCTCACTTTTTTGCCAGACTTTCCTCGGCGTTCAAAGGTCACAACACCGTCGATTAGTGCAAAGAGCGTATCATCGCTACCACGACCAACATTATTACCAGGGTGAACTTTAGTGCCACGTTGGCGGATGATGATATTGCCTGCGCGCACAACTTGTCCACCATATTTCTTGACGCCCAGTCGCTTTGAATTTGAGTCGCGACCGTTGCGTGTACTACCAGTCCCTTTCTTATGAGCCATGAGTTCTCTCCCTTCTTAAGATGATGCTGAGAATATCTGGAATCGCCAATGACATCGCAAGCGACAAAAACCAGCTTAAGCGGTTGCTAAAGCCTTGCCGCCAACCGTGATTGACTTAATCATCAGACGCGTTAACTCTTGACGATGCCCTTGTTTTTTGCGGGTTTTCTTTTTAGGACGCATCTTGTAAACAATCACCTTCTTGTCTCGGCGATGTTGCATTACAGTTGCTTCTACTACTGCACCCTCAACCAAGGGTTGTCCTACGGTGACACTGCTGCCGTCGCTCACCAAGAGAACTTGATCAATTGAAATCTCTGCATCTTCTTCTTCATGCAGGAGTTCTACATCGTAAAAGCGGCCTGGTTCGACTCTGAGCTGTTTGCCGCCCGTAGCAATAATCGCGTATGCCATAGTTCACCTTAATTTTTTATCGCCGTGCAGGTACCAGGTCGATAGCTGCGGCTATGAATGACCCAGATTTGTAAAAACACAACACCTGTTCCGAGCGAGCGCAAGCACGCCAACTAACTATTGTTCTAAATATTGAGTCCCAATGTCAAGGTCAAAGTAAAAGTTTTGAGCCTATTGCTCTGGATCTGTTGCCCTCACAAAGTGTTAATCGTTGGCATCGCTGACGGTAACGGCTTCCTTTGCGTTGCGAATCAACGTTTGTAGGTTGGCAATGAGAGATTTTTGAGAGGCATTGGATTGCTGAAGGGCAGTCTTGACGGTCGCAAAGCCATCTGCAACTGGACTGTAGGTGGTTGGGGACAAGCGCTTAATGGTGCCTCCAAAGGTGTACCACTTTTTTAATGCCTTGTTGAAGGTTGTGTTGGCGCTACTATAGCTGCCGGATTGAACAGAGGCTAAGGTTTGTTCTAGTTCCGTTTCCATTGTGCGGATCGTTTTTTTGCGGAATTTAATTTTATCGGCAGTGCTGGGGTTGGAGGGTGGAGATGGCGCAACCTCAGGATTGGGGGTAGTCGTTGGAGAGGGAGACATCAATGGCTCGGTTTGGGCAATGAGCTGGTGAGCAGGAGGTATTGCGACGGCCATGGAGGCCTGCCCAGGGGTAAAAGTAAGCAATATAAGCAGAGCAAGCCAGTATTTAAGTTTCATAAGATGCATTAAATATCAAATTTTGCTTAAAAGATTGGATGTATTTCTATATGCTTCTAAGCTTAGGAGATCCAATTTGATGTGAGAAAAAAAGACAGAAATCTTTTAAGTTTGTCTGTTCTAACTTTTGCCTCACTTGTTGCTTCGATGAAGGGTTTAAGAAAATAGAGGGAAGGTACAGTCTCCTCAACGCACACTAGCGGCTATAATTTGGCCATCTCAATGATGGGGAGCATTAATGCACCGTGAGGGTTGCTCAGTCTAAACGATTTTCTATCCGCACTTTAGCAGTGGTACTTGGCATTGTGGTCTGCCTTGTGATGGTGATTTCTGGGCAACGAATGAGTCAGGCTCAAACGATTGGCTGGGTTGCAACCTACCGTCCCAATCAAGTGGTTGCTTGGGCGAGTAATACCAATTTTGGAGAGCGGGTGCGACAGGATGCAAATGGCATGCTGGTTTCCAATCCCATGATTGTGGTTATTCATGAAACGGTTTCTTCTGCTGATAGTGCAATTCGCTTTTTCCAAACTCCCCATCCGGATGGGTCTGGTGCGGCCAGTTACCATGCCATCATTCGGCAAGATGGTTCGATTGTTTATACTGTTCCCTTTGCCTACCGCGCATTTGGGGCGGGTAATTCGGTGTTTATGGGCGATCGCGGCTTAGAGACTGTTCAGACCACTGCATCCCTACCGCCTTCCGTGAATAATTTTGCCTATCACTTTTCGTTAGAAACCCCACCAGATGGCAACAATAACGGTGATAGTCATAGCGGATATACCGTAAACCAATATCAATCTCTGGCGATGCTGGTGGATTACACAAAAGTGCCAGATAGCAGAGTGACCTTCCATCGAGTGGTGGATCGCTCTGGTACGCGGAAAGATCCTCGCAGTTTTAATGACAGTTTCTTTGGGCAAACACTCTATCAATATCGACAAGCCCGTTATCAGGCGAGTCACAGTACAACATGGGTTCGATAAAACTGGATTGGATTGCAACCGCGTATCAGGGGGAAGTCGTCTGCAATGGTACGTCCAAAATTGTTGATTACAGGGGCGAGCGGCTTTTTGGGGTGGCATTTGGGCCAAGTCGCGCAGCCTCTATGGGATGTTTATGGTTTGGTGGGCAGTAACCCTATTCTTAACCCTGTGGTGCAGGAGATTCATGCCGATTTAACCAATGCGATCACCTTGCAATGGGTGCTGGCTAAGGTTCAGCCCCAGGCGGTGATTCATGCAGCGGCACTATCTCGCCCCAACGACTGCGAATGTGATCCAGAACGCTCTTTTGCCATCAATGTTTTGGCCTCATGGCAGATTGCAGAATATTGTGCGACCCACGATATTCCCTGTGTTTTTACCTCAACGGATCTGGTTTTTGATGGCACTCAAGCCCCCTACTGCGAGACGGATCCCGTTTCCCCGATGAATCGCTACGGAGAACACAAGGTGCTGGCAGAGGAGGGAATGCGATCGCGCTATCCCAAAACGGTGGTTTGCCGCCTACCGCTGTTGTATGGTTTGGCACCGCAAGGACAGACCTTTTTGCAAGCATGGATCAAACAACTTCAAAGTGGAGAAACGCTACCGTTATTTGCAGATGAGTTTCGTACCCCAGCCAGTGGCGAATCCGTTGCCCAGGGATTGTTGCTGGCACTGAATAGCCCTTATCCGTGTTTGCACTTGGGCGGCCCAGAGCGGGTATCTCGCTATGACTTTGGACAATTGTTGTGTCGTGCGCTCAATCTCCCGTTATCTCAGGTGCAACCTTGCCTGCAAGCCGATGTACCCATGCCTGCTCCCCGTCCCAAAGATGTCAGCCTCAATAGTTCGGTTGCCTGTGGGTTGGGTTATGCGCCTATTCCAGTTTCGCAGGCTTTAAGTGCGATGCTAACACCGCCTACTTAGGAATAGTGGCTGTCAGGATAGTCTTGACGATGCGCTTGGCATGAGCAGAAAACGAGGCGGTGGGGAGAACGTGGGCGACGGCTTAGCCTGAGGCATTGTCCTTTTGACCCGATAAATATTGCCCGCTTCTTCTACAGCACCGTTGAAGGTGTAGTTTCTTCTTTGTGCCTCATTCTTCCAATCAATGCCCATGCCAAAGTAGAAGTCGCCATTCACCGTTTCAAAGGAGCGGGCAAAGGCA
This sequence comes from Stenomitos sp., assembly GCA_036704065.1. GTDB lineage: Bacteria > Cyanobacteriota > Cyanobacteriia > Thermosynechococcales > Thermosynechococcaceae > JAAURS01. The sequence continues at coordinate 5,405 of DATNQK010000357.1, read as the reverse complement.
GGACGGGTAAATTCAAAGAGGCGCGACCAATCTACCAGATTGGTCGATTGATACACTCTGTTTCTAAAGGTGCCAGAGGCTTCTTGATGCACCGCTAAAACAAACGCTGTGCCCGATTTAACCATCACATCGGTGGGCACAAACCCCGGATCTAATGCGATGGGTATGCTTTGTGCCGTACTAGAAGCACGATAGAGACCAAAGGGAATGTGTTGCTGGTCGTTATGGATTGCGGAGCCAATATACAGCAGTGTGCCGTTGAGCGTTGCGTCGCGGCGAATGGTGTAGCTTTGGGCGGGAATTGTGGCAGGTGCTCCTGGAAACAAGGTTGTTGGATCAACCGTTAGCCATTGCGTGGAGGCTGCATTATATGTAAAAAGCCCCGCCTGACCGCTGAGCAGGGCAGGTTCACCCGCTGCCATTAAAGCTGATCCAATATTGAACAGGTTATAAATCCGCCATGTTTCGGTTCCCTGAGTGGGAACAATCCGATAGATCCACTGGGGGGCTTGCTGATAAAACTGGTTTGCATCAGCGGCAGCGAGCACTTGCGATTCAGTAACCCGTATGCCACGACCTACAAGCACTTGGCGGTTGAATTCTGCTAAATCGAAGATGTGTTCGCCCTCGATGGGAATGCGCTCCCAGGTGTCGGTGGTGGGGTTAAGGCTATAAATGCTGGTGGGTGAATCTTTTTGAGGGTCATGGCCTGGGATATACAGGCGATCGCCCAGTTTTACATAGCGTTCAATCTGTTCTTCTGTGGTCACAAACTGATCGACGAACTGGCCTTTAACCGTGTCGTAGTAATACACATGAACAGGGCCAGCATTGCGACTGGGGCCTTTATTGGAACTATTGCCACTGCCTAAATAGATGCGAGTTCCATGGGATTCCATATCCCATACGTTTCTGGCATAGGGCTTTGTGCTGTACTGACTGGCGGTAGGGTTGCCGAGCAACTCCAGTTGGCGGGTCACATCCTGAACCCCTGAAGCGCCGCTTGCCTTGGCAGCAATCCGGTGCCCAAGCAGACTTAAAACCAAAACGATGCAACAGGTTAAAACGAACGGTTGCCTAAAAGAGCGTGTGGTTCTGGTTGCTGCGCCTTGAATCTTCTGTTGTAGGTTTAACTTAATCAAATGAGCAATGAATTTCTATCACTAAGTTTTGAGGGAGCCAATCAATGGCCTGAGCCGATTCTAGGCTTCCTCGAATTGGTGCGCTAATTTGATTTAGATTTTGGCATAAATTGGCATCTGCGCGTAGGCTATCTACTCGTTCATGTTTTTATAAGTGGCCACAGCCGAAGGCGAAATTTGATTCAAATACCTGAAGATCCAATACTTAAAGACCGTATCTAGCATTACGGGGAATGTCGCAATAAACATATTGATAAAACTTTGGTTGGGCGGGAGACCAAAGTGCTCAAAGATGCTTTCCATAATCACTTCCCAACCGTGGGGTGAGTGAAAGCCTACAAAAACATCGGTAAATAAAATAATGATGAACGCTTTGGCGCTATCGCTGAGGCCGTACACCATCTCATCAATAAAGGTCTTAAGGATAGCAATTTCTTGCCGTCCTGTTAAAATCAGGAACCCAAATACAGATAATGACAGTAAATCTGAAAAAATATTCTTAATTGGTTCTTTCAGTTCTGCTTGAAAATCGTTTTTCAGCTCCTGGGCTTTTTCGCGCAACTCTACTTCTATTTCGCGGGCGGTTTTGGGAACCTCAGAAATTAAAGTTTGAAATTTTAGTTTTTCCTCAAATGAGACCAACTCGGTCAGCATTTTTGCTTCAATACGGGGATTCAAAGAGGATTCGAAAACCTCGACGCCATGTACTCGATCTACAATTGGCCCCACGACAATTGCTTTGGAGAGTTGTTGGGTCAACAGTGGCAGAATAACTAATAACAGTAAAAATCGTGTCGCAGCGCGTGTTCTGGCCCGTGAGGTACGAAAATCGCGGACAACTTGCTCTTCATTGTTGGGATTCGGATCAATCTCGCGTCGAAATCGATCAACCGTGTTGAAAATAGAGCGTGGGATAAAACTCCCTCCTTCGGTGGCACTAAATTTACGATTGGTTGTGCTTTGGGCTGGTACACCGTAAAACGAATCCTGAACCGAGCGCATGGATGAAGGTTTGGGCGTGCCATTGGATGTAGCGGTGGGCACTGATAACGCAGGGCGATCGCCACTCTCTGGGGTTGCATCGGGCGGGAGCCGCCAAGGTTCGTATCGCGTTAAAACTGAGTCGATAAATTGGAGCTTGCTGAGGGTTTCTTGGGAGAGGTCAACGGTCGATGCACTAACGGCAATGTAGGGATCGTTGGAGAGGCCGTAGTCGGATGGGTAGGAGGATTCTGCTTCGGGAGACAAGACGCTGCGCTGCGTTCCATCTGTTTTTGTACGTCGTGGGGTTGTCTCAACAATGGGGCTCGCAAAGCGGTACTCCGTGAGCCGCATGCGGATGGTTTTCAGATGCTGATTAATTTGGGTGCGGAGATAGGCGGAAACAGCCCCGTCTCCTTGAGAATAAACATCAATGGTTTGGCCGCCAAAATGCTGGTCTTCAAGCCGCTTAATAGCCTGGGCTGCTTCGTAAGCCTCATTAAGTGATCGTTCAGGCGTTCTGCGATACCACTGTTCTGCTGCATTAAGGGATTGTCTCAGTCGAGCCCATACAGAACGATTCATCGGGGATACATCAATAGAAACGTTAAATTGAGTATGAGTATCCTATCAAATCTATTTTTGTTCAGTGGGAACTTCTGCAACTTGGATTACAGGTACCGTACGATCGGGCAAAACGGAGGCGTTGCTTGAGCACCTAGCAGCTTGGGTGCAAGGGGAATCCGTTGAGGCGCAAACACTGCTCACCGAATCTACTGTGCGATCGCCCAGTGAGGGTGTGGTGTTGTTGTTTGCAGCCAATGCCGATAATCGAACCCAGTTGCTGCAACGGGCTAGCGATCGCCTGAAAGGATTGGTTCGGCTGCAATCCACTACGCCATTGGCTTTCTTTGAGTCGGAAGTATTGTTGTTTTGGCCACTGGTCATCGAGCGTCTCAATTTACGGGGCTATTTTCCGGTGCGGTTGCGTCCTGAAACGGAACAAGCTTTGGCCTTAAAACTGTGGGCTCAAGATGATATTGCTAGGCTCCAGTGCTTTGAGGCGGGTTCTGCGGATCAGTGGGTGAGACGGCTCTTAGATTTGTTGCAGTTGGCCAGTGCCAGCGGCACCCCGTTAACGCAAATTGCGGATCTCTTGGTCAGAAGTGAAATGGATCCGGTGCTACCAGCGGATCTGGCCGCATTGGTTCAGGTCTTGTTGCTGAAATGGCAGGCATGGTGTTTAGGGCATGGGCTACTCACCTATGGGCTCGTGATGGATTTGTTTTGGCAGTATGTGCTGCCACACCCGACCTATCAGCGCCAGTTTGGACAGCGGTTCAAGTTGATTGCGGCTGATGATACAGACAACTATCCCGCGATCGCCAAACTGCTGTTCGAGCAAAGTTTAAAATTGGGCGTACCCGGCATTTTTACCTTTAGCGAGCTAGGTGGGATTCGTGAAGGGCTAGGGGCTGACCCACGCTACTTTGCAGGGTTAAAAGAGCGCTGCACTCTAGTGGAATTGCCGTTGCCATTGGATGTTGCATCGCTGGGGCCTTGTTCTTTTCCTGAGCTGACTGCGATTCTACAGCCCACCTTCGCTGCTGGACAGCCGATGATTTATAGCTTGCAGGAAACCTCTCGGATTCGGCTGCTGCAGGCGATCGCTCAAGAAGTGCATACAGCTATTGCCGTCCAAGGGATTCGTCCCCAGGATATTGCCATCGTTGGGCCTGGGTTAGATCCCATCGCCCGCTATACCCTCATCGATGGTTTGCAGCATTTGGGCATTGCTGTGCAATCGATTCATGACCAGCGCCCGATTCAAAGTGCAGCGGTAGTGCGGGCTTTACTGGCTCTGCTGGCGCTGGTATATCCTGGCTTAGGTCATCTGTTAGACGTGGAACAAGTGGCCGAAATGCTGGTGGTTTTGACCGCCGCTGGGCCTACAGAAAATGGATTAACGCTGCCCCACTCTATCGATCCCATTCGGGCCGGACTCCTTGCAGACTATTGTTTTAAGCCGCATCCACAACATCCTGAATTACTGCCCATTGAAGCCTATGAGCGATGGGATCGCATCGGTCATAATGCTGCCCAAGCCTATGGCCGCATCCGCAACTGGATTGCGCAACAGCAAGGACAATTGGGGATTTCCACCACTGCCTCGCCTGGCGGAACGGCGATCGCCTACTTGACCCTAAATCCAGTGTTTATCTTAGACCGAGCAATTCAGACGTTTATCACCCACCGCCCATTGGCTCTGGATCAACTCTCGATTCTCCGCGAACTGATCGAAACAGCCCAGCACTTTTGGGATATTGATGCTCGTCTGCGCAAAACTGATGTGCAGTGGTCTACCTTAACCGAAACCATTGCTGATTTCATTGGCCTTTTGCGTCGAGGCGTAATCACCGCCAACCCCTACCCCACCAGTTTGGATCGTCAGATTCGACCGGCTGTTACCCTAGCCACGACCTTCCAGTATTTGAATGCAAGGTTGAGCCACCCCTGGCAATTTTGGTTAGATGCGGGCTCTCAATTGTGGCAGTACAGCGGTGCGGTCGATCTGTGGGGCGCTGCCTTGTTTTTAAAGTCACAAACCCCAGTGCAAGATAGAACCGATCCAGAAAACCGTGACTTGCGCTTTTGCAATACGTTACTAGAACTGCTCGGCCGAGTACAGGATCGAATTTATCTGTGCTACAGCGAACTTTCTACCAATGGACAACCCCAGATGGGGCCACTGACGGCTTGGGTTGATTTAGCCCAGCCTCTCTTGGTAGAGCCCAATATGTAATAGCTCGCTGTGGCACTCGCAGTCTTACGCTTAAGTTTCTCTGCCTGTTTATTGCAGAACGTCTAAACGCACTGGAGAAACGCCGCTATGGACAGTGCCTAAGATTTGCGCTGCACCACGGGATAGGTCGAGAACGCGATCGCCAACAAATGGGCCGCGATCAGTAATGCGCACGACCACAGAGCGTCCATTGTCAAGGTTCGTGACACGCACCCTGGTGCCAAACGGCAAATAGCGATGGGCAGCGGTTAAATCGTACTGGTTAAAGCGTTCACCGCTGGCGGTGTAGTTGCCATCAAACCCTGGGCCATACCAAGAGGCCAAGCCTTGGATCTGAAAGCGAATGGGGCCCATGGCGATGGTTTGTGCCTTGGGTTTAGGTAAACCGTCAATAGCTTTCAGCGGTCCTACATTGCCCAGCTGGTAGCGCAAGCGGTTGGCAATCTGTAGCGCATCTTTCGCAAGATTTTTGGTCGTGC
>DATNQK010000356.1:0-1685 GCA_036704065.1 Stenomitos sp. | reverse complement strand
AACCCAAAGTCGACTCCGCAAACAGATTTACCTCACCCTGATTGAAAGAGCGAACCTGCGTGGCAGTCAGAGTTTACACTTTACTTCCGACCAAGAACGGCAAGAAGCGGCTGCCCTCGGCTTAGGGGTCGATGGATTTGTGTTGCCCCACGGTCTGCACATTCCTGAACCCATCTCTGACGCAAAAGTGCGTTTGCGCCAGCAGTTACAACTTCCACTCGACGAACCCATCGTGCTGTTTATGTCGCGATGGCATCCCAAAAAAGGGTTGGACTATCTCATTCGGGCTCTGGCCCACCTCAAAACAGAGCGCTTTACATTTGTCCTCGCAGGCGGCGGCGACCCAGACTACGAAGCAACCCTCGACCATCTCTTGCAAGAGGCGGAACTCACAGAACGAACCCGAAAAGTAGGATTTGCCACGGGAGAGATGAAACAACTGCTGCTCCAAGGATCAGATATTTTTGCCCTCACCTCCCACTCTGAAAACTTCGGCATTGTGGTCTTGGAAGCTTTGGCAGCGGGTACACCTGCCCTGCTTACCCCTGGCGTGGCCTTGGCCCACTTGGTACAACAGCACGATTTAGGCTGGGTCTGCCCCTTGGACGTTCCAGAAATCACAGCCATGCTGCGCACAGCTTTACAAGCACCGCAGGTGCGCGCCCAGAAAGGCGATCGCGCCCGTGGGGTGGTGCGTGCCCAATATAGCTGGGACAGCATCGCCCAGCAACTGGAGGCCCACTACAACACAGCCCTGAATTCTGTGTCGATGCCATCTATTGTTTCATCCCCCATTTCTGAGGTGTTATGACGAGCCTGATTCCTTCCCGCCGCCCTACAGCGTCCCCTATGCAATCAGCTTCAGATGGCACCCCTGCCTCTTTCCTGGAGCGGATTACGCCCGTTATCCTAACCTACAATGAAGCACCCAACCTTGATCGCAATTTGCAACGCCTGACTTGGGCGAAGCGGATTGTAATCATTGACAGTTTTAGTACCGATGAAACCCTGGAAATTGCCCAAGCCTACCCTCAAGTAACCCTATTGCAGCGCAAATTTGATACCCACGCTCAACAGTGGAACTATGGCTTGGCTCAGGTGGAAACTGAATGGGTTTTGTCTCTGGATGCCGATTATTGCCTCAGCGATGCGCTGGTTGCCGAAATGGCGGCCCTATCTACGGCCACGACCTTTGATGGGTACGAAATTTCCTTTAAATACTGCGTCTTTGGCCGTCCCCTGCGAGGAACACTGTTGCCACCTCGGATGGCCCTGTTCCGCCGCGATCGCTCCACCTATATTGATGATGGCCATACTCAACTGTTAGTGGTCGATGGCCCTACCGCTGCCCTCACCGCTCCGATTCTGCATGATGATCGCAAGCCTTTATCGCGATGGTTATGGGCACAGGATCGTTACATGTTATTAGAACTAGACAAGCTACGCACCGCCAAACCCCAGGAGTTAAGTTGGGGCGATCGCATACGTAAAACGAAGATTCTTGGCCCCTTCGTAATTTTGTTTTATTGCCTCATTTTGCGAGGCGGCATTTTAGACGGTCGTGCCGGATGGTACTACGCTTTCCAGCGCGTCTTGGCCGAACTGTTGCTCTCGATTCGACTGCTAGAAACGGATAAATAAACTGACTTTCTATCCATCCGTACAGGGCAACTGTTTCATGGTGG
>DATNQK010000355.1:0-9559 GCA_036704065.1 Stenomitos sp. | reverse complement strand
GCCCAATTCACTTGGGGCTGGTACTTCCCTGCATGTTCGTGGCCCGTCACGAAGGTCACTGAAGACCCATAATGGCGATGGGTAATTGGAATGCCTGCATAGGCTGGGGCAGCAACCCCTGCCGTAATGCCAGGAACCACCTCAACCGCAACATCGGCTTGAATCAGATCTACCATCTCCTCGCCGCCACGACCAAAAACAAAGGGGTCTCCGCCTTTAAGACGAACCACCACCGCATGTTCTTTAGCCTTCTCGATTAAGAGGGCTGTAATTTCTGACTGCCCTAAGGAATGATTGCCGCGTCGCTTTCCAGCATGAATCCGCTCGACGTGGGGAGGAATCATCGCAAGGATTGGTTCGCTTACTAAAGCGTCATAGACCACCACATCTGCATGTTCGAGCAGTGCTTTCGCTTTCAGCGTTATTAAACCAGGGTCGCCAGGCCCCGCACCAACCAGATAAACCTTCCCCTTCACCTCATGCTGGGGCAAAGCATTCTCGAAGGCGGATGAATGTGTCATACGTAAAAAGTCGGGGGGTAGTGAAGGATTTTGATGAAGCGGATGAGGTCAGGGGCGGTGCAACGGCAGCGCACAATCTAGCAAAAGCTGCGCTAAATGGGTACTGGGATTGAGGGGTGGCAGCAGGTGCAAGTCAAGGTTCACAAACTTAGATCGTAAGGAATCCACAGCGGCATGAATGGCATCTATGATACGCCCTTCAAACAAAAAGTAGGGCACAATACCCACCCGTAGCGACTGATCGTGGGGGAATGCCTCAAGCTGGGCCTCTAAGCTGGGTGGCATTGTCCAGAAGGCAGGCGCTGCATTGACCTGACTGGCCAATGTTTGCAGCAGGTGATTACTGCCGAGGTAGCGCGTCCCATGGGCCAGCAAGATCCAGCGATCGCAGGGCATCTCTTTCATCTTGTCTTGCAACAGTAACCCAATCTCAGGATGTGAGCCCAGGTAGGGACATAAAGTCAACTCAACGTTGAGCGAAGCAGTGAGGTTTTGTTGGGCAACACGAACCTCATCAGGAATATCTTCACTTACATGCCGCCCCGCACTCAAAAACGCGGGGATCAGGGCAATCTGGCGAATGCCATGGGGAACCACAGCCTTTGCAAAGGCCTCAATTTGGTCACTGAGGGGCTGCTCGCCAAATTCTAGGGTTCCGCTGCCGACCCAGGGCAATGCTGGGGTCAGAGACGACTCCCGACTTAGCCTATCGCACACCAAATCGGCACAGGCTTCTAGTCCCTGGAGCGATCGCAAATCCCGACTGCCATGGGCAATCAAAAAGTAGCCGCGCGATTCAGACAATCGTGTCCCTCAAACTCCGACGCGTGTCTTTCAAGATAGTGAACCAATCTCTGATGTTACAGGTTCTCTGGCTCATCGGGATAAGCCGAGACCACCGCAGAACTCGCCCCAGAAGCCAAAGCGCTAAAGAGAGGTTCTTTGACAGGTCCTTTGACATACTGTTTCACAATCGCACGGAAGTCGTCTCCCTCGATCGTTTCCTTCTCTAATAACACCTCTACCAGTTTGTCAATTAGAGTCCGATATTCACGAATGAGGCGACGTGCTTCTTCGTAGCAGTGAGTGACGATCTGGCGCACTTGACGGTCAATCTGGACAGCCATTTCTTCGGAGTACTCAGACCGGGTTCCCCAATCGCGTCCCAAGAAAACCTCGCGATCGCCATCGGTTTCTAAGGCGATGTTGCCTAGATCAGACATGCCCAGTTTCGTCACCATCTCGCGGGCAAGATTGGCCACTGCTTTGAGGTCACTGCTGGCACCAATGGTCACTTCAGACTCGCCAAAAATTTCTACCTCGGCAGCCCGACCACCCAGATAAACCTTGATTTGATCCATCAACCAAGCACGGCTATACAACCCACTATCCACCCGTTCTTCGTCAAAGACCTGCTGTGCAAACCCTTGAATGCCACCCGAACGCGGGATAATCGTCACCTTATTGAGCGGGTCGGTATTTTCCAACAAGGTCATGAGCAGCGCATGGCCAACCTCGTGGTAGGCAATGAGCCACTTTTTCTTGTTCTCTAGCAGCGGCGTTAGGGACAACCCAATCGTCACCCGATCCACTGCATCATCAATTTCTAAATTCGTAATGGCCTCTTTGCGACGCCGTGCCGTGAGGATGGCAGCTTCGTTGAGCAGGTTCGCCAGAGCTGCCCCAGAAAAACCAGGGGTACGACGGGCGATCGCCTCTAGAGAAACCTCGGGATCTAGCTTTTTCGTTCGGGCATGCACTTCCAAAATACCGAGGCGACCATTGTAGGCAGGCAAATCCACCGTAATTTGACGGTCGAAGCGGCCTGGACGCAACAAGGCCGAATCTAAGACATCAGGTCGGTTGGTTGCAGCAATAATAATGACGCCTGTGTTGCCCTCAAACCCATCCATCTCTGTCAAGAGCTGGTTAAGGGTTTGCTCTCGCTCATCGTTGCCGCCCCCAATCCCCGTTCCACGCTGGCGCCCAACCGCATCAATTTCATCAATAAACACCAGACAAGGGGCACTTTCTTTTGCCTTTTTGAACAAGTCTCGAACCCGAGATGCGCCAACCCCGACAAACATCTCTACAAATTCCGAACCTGAAATACTAAAGAAGGGAACGCCTGCTTCTCCAGAAATGGCCTTAGCCAACAGGGTTTTACCTGTCCCTGGCGGCCCCACGAGAAGGACACCTTTCGGAATCCGCGCCCCAACTGCTGTAAATTTCTCAGGCTGCTTCAGGAAGGTTACAACCTCTTGCAGCTCTTCTTTGGCTTCCTCAATGCCAGCCACATCTTCAAATGTGACCCCTGTTTGAGACTCAATTTGAAACCTGGCTCGTGACTTGCCAAAATTCAAGATTTGGCCTGGGCCCCCTGGGGCATTGCTAGCACGCCGCAAAAACAGCAGTAACAAGCTGAGCAAAAAGATTCCCAGCAGCAAATGCAGCATAATGCTGACCACCGGATTGCTGGCTTCTTCCGGCTTAAAATTAACGCTAACCCCTTTCTGTCGCAGCAACCCAATCAGTTGCAAATCCTGATTGAATAAATGAACCTCTTGCTTAGGGCCATCCTCAGGCTGAGTCTTGAGGCTGTACTTCGCAATGTTTTGATTGGGATACAGATCAACCTGACGCACCTGATCGGTATTGACTTGCTCCAGGAAATCCGTATACGAAGGTCCACTCTTCTTAGACTGCGCGAAAGCTGGCGGCACAGCTTGAAGGAGCAACAGGCTCATCGCAATGAGCGAAAATCGCCCACCCATTCGCCGCTTTTGCGTTAACTCGTGCATCATGCTTCAGTGTTCAACGTGTAAAAAATTAGAGCAAAGATGAAGTCGAATCCCTAGGGTTTGACGCTGCTTCTCCTTCAAGCCTAGTGCAGAAAACCCCTATCTAACAACCTTATATTCAGGTCACAGATCTTTTTTGCTATCTTATATGAAGTCATTATGAGTTTATTATAACCATGGTTCACATTGTTGGGTTAAGCGGCAGTTTGCGCTCCGGTTCGTATTCCAGACAAGCACTGGAGTTAGCCTTGCACAAAGCTGAATTGGTGGGTGCAACAACGCAACTATTAGACTTGCAAACCTTAAATCTCCCTTTTTGCACTGGGGCTAAGTCTTATCCAGAATACCCTGATGTCGAAGTTCTCAAATCATCGGTTCAGAAGGCGGATGGGCTCATCCTGGCAACCCCTGAGTATCACGGTAGCGTCAGCGGCGTTTTAAAGAATGCACTGGATCTGATGAGTTTTGAAGAACTGTCCGGCAAAATGACTGCTGCAATTAGCGTCTTAGGGGGACAGTCCAATAGCAATGCCTTGAATCATTTACGGCTCATCATGAGGTGGGTGCATGCATGGATGATCCCGGAGCAGATAGCAATCAGTCAGGCGTGGAAAGCCTTCGACGCAGAGGGAAAGCTGACAGATACCCAACTGGAGGAGCGTTTGGAGGCATTAGTGCAGAGTTTGTTGACTGCAACCCAGAAACTGAGCGGTGCAGCCCCAACCGCAGAATGACCTCCACCGATACAAGGCTGGCTTGCCAGCAATGCACTATTAAAATGTGGCCCCACTGCTTCAACGCTTTGGGGCCACCATAGATCATTTGCTTAGGAGTACAAACGAAAGTAGACAGCCGCAACGCTGCCGCTAGGTGCCGCTAATGGGCGTGAACATGACCATGATGATGATGGCCATTGTGATGTTCATGGGTGTGGTTCATTTCCTGTAGAAACGATCCAGGAACCACACCATCTGAGAGCAACGCTTCAATTTGAGGAATAGCCCACTGAGCCGCCATCGCCAAAAATTCAGGATGATCGTTGACGCATTCCATTTGGACAAACTTCACATGAGAATGTTTATGCTCTAGGCGATGGATGATGTGATGCACATCCAGGAGTGTTTCATGATTTTCGGTAGCAAAGCCGATGGGCGCAAACACGATGGCCTTAGCGCCTAGCTCAATCAGGTTGTGAGCAGCGGTGTCGGCAGCGGGTTGGGTCCATTCAATCAAGGGCGTATCATGGTTCAACCAGCCCACTGAAATCAAGGGATAGCGATGCATCATCGCTTCTCGGGTTTTGTCGTAGAGCGCTTGACTTTCGGCAATGCCAGAGACAAATCCTTTGGCTTTGTGAGGGCATCCATGATTCATCAAAACAATCCCAACCTGGGAGGGCAAGTATTGATGCCCTAAGGTATGACGGATGGTGTCTTCTACCCGTTTAACCAGGAGTTGAATATAGTCAGGCTGGTCGAAGAAAGAGGGAATATAACGCAGCCCTTGCAGCCAGGGTTCCTCTGGATCATTGAGCGCATCCAAGCCTTGGTTTACCTGTTCTACTGCAATCCCACTGGTAAAAATAGAGTCGACAACAAGGAGCGGATAGATCAGGAGTTTGGTAAAGCCTTGCTCTTTGATTTCGGCGAGCACTTGACTGGGTAAAAAGGGTGCGCAGAAGTTAAAGGCTTTGAACACCTGAACGCGATCGCCCCATCGAGCTTGGAGTTCAGTTTCGATACCCGCGCGTTGCCGTTCAAAAATTGCATTATGGGGCGAAACAAAGTTGTTGTGTGTGTGCCCCCACTCATGTAAATCGAACATGGCTAACAAACGCGCGAGGGGCGGATACACCCAAGTGGGCACTGGGGCGAATTTTGCAGTGAGTAGATTTAAGGCCTGTTCGTTATAGTTGGCAAAGTCTTCGTAGCGTTCCACTTCGCCGTAGCCCATCAATAGCACGGCAACACGGTCATCTGCCAAGCGATCGCGTGTTCGGGAGTCCAATTGCTCTGGGGTTGTTACCACAATCTTTCCTCTATGTTCAAGATTAACGGCTCGGTATTGCCTCAAGCCTAGCATCCCCTCCGGGGGGATGGGGCAGAGGTTCAACTTTTCTCAATATCTGGCGAGATTCCCATGGGGTCGTTGAGCTATCCCATGACGGGGCAGCTTTTAGAATGAGGTAGCCAGCCTAACAACTCGTTCAGTTGGAATTTCTACCTACTGCCTATGACTGTTGTACTGTCTCCTGGCATCCATACACCTCTCTATTCGGAGCGGTTTTGGCAGGCCATTACCCTAACCTATGGGCAGCATTATCCGAATCACAGTCTCGATAAAGCGCGGATTGTTACAGACGCCCAGAATTGGGGATTTTCTGCCCCCCATGTGTTTTCCTTTTTGCAGCAATCTTTATTACCGAAACAGTCCATCTGTCTGATTGGCTTTAGCGCTGGCGTTGTGGGGGCAATCGGTGCAGCGCTAGGCTGGCATGCAACAGGCGGAACTGTGCGGGCATTTATTGCCGTGGATGGATGGGGGGTACCTTTATACGGGCCTTTTCCGATCTATCGGCTCAGCCATGATGCGTTTACACATTGGAGCAGCCAGCCTTTGGGAGGTGGACAAGCCTCTTTTTATGCAGACCCCGGTGTGCCGCACCTGGATTTATGGCGATCGCCCCATCAGGCTTGGGGATGGTTCTGTACAGAAGGAGGCTCGAAAACCAGAAGTAATGCGGCATCCGTCATCTGCCAGCTTCTACATCAGCATGAATGCAACTCAGACTACTAAGCCTGGAGAATTTTGGGCTTATAATCATCTAGTGATACTGTTCTTGAGTTGCAAAGTAACCCCAATTGAGATGAGAATCATCCTTTAGCAGGAGATTGGCACCTATAGGCAATTGACTGTGCAACTAAGATCTAGCACATGCGCCCGTAGCTCAGTGGATAGAGCAACCGCCTTCTAAGCGGTTGGTCGATGGTTCGAACCCATCCGGGCGCGTTTGAATTTGTTAACACAAAAGGCAGCAACTTCATAGTTGTACAGTTCACCATCAACGGACTGAGCAAGATGATTAGTTGCTTCTCAACAATCTGAGGAGTTGAGTACTGTTCTTCCAACGTTCCACCCGCCTGTCTTTGAAAACTTTGGCAATGAAGGGAGCCTGGTTGCCTTGCACAAATCTTTTTAGTTTTTCCAGAACATCTACGTATAGACCTGCCATTTCCTGACTCGTAAGGTTTCCGGATGCCAGGATAAAAACCATAACATTAGCGCTGGCGATTGCCATGAGTTCTAGTTGGTTTTTAGAGATATTGTTATCTTTCGTCAGCACGACCCAACCTTTCAAACCCACAATAGGAAGCCACTCGATGTCAGGTGTCCCTGGCTCAAAAAATTCGCGGTGGTGTATCACACTTGCCCCTGATGCCCGTAGCGCTTCTTCAACCGTTCTACCCAGGCACCAATCAATAAAAAAAGTAGGCTCGGTAGATGAGGTCACGCGGCTCTATTTTGAAACTCAAACCTAATTGCTGCCTTAATCTGCAAGGGGGTGCAGTCATATTCTTTAGCAATATCGTCGATAGAATCTCCAGCGTTATAAAGCTCGGCGATGATATCAGTAGGCACGCCAGTTGCCGCGATTATAGGTTTACCAAAGCGAATAGAAGGGTCAAGAAAAATAATTTTGTCGCTTTTAGGATCAGAGGCTAGATCAATATCTTCAATGAGGGTATTTGGGAAGAAGCGCACTGCAAACCCATCTGCATCCCATTCAACGCGAGTTAGGAGTCTTTGTAGGGTTTCTCTCATCACTAGCTGGCCTGATCGAGAAACATTCACTAGCCGATCCATCTGTTCTACAAATAAGTCAACTCCATCCGTCTGGAACCGTTTTGTAACCAGGGGGTGAGACGTATCAAGCTTATAGCTCATGTAGTCTAGAGCGCTACGAACTTTGCTTAACTTGACGTTATGGACTTTGCGGAGAATTTTCAGAACATGTGCCTCAACAAGATTTGTGAAAGAGAGTTGAGGCAATGTCGGATCGGGTCGTTGAATCAGGGGGGCAAAGGCTTGCTGTCCCTTCTTAGTGGTGTAGAACCGCCCTCTCAGCCATGCGTTCAGTGTTGGAGTAGGAATACTTAAATATCGGGCTGAATCCGCTACGGAATAAGCCGGAACATTGTAGATATCGTCATTCCACCTCATCATCAGGCATTCAAGACGCTTCAAAAATCAAAAAACCACCTAAACCAACCTTACTCTTATGAGTTACAAATAACGGTAATATTTCACACTTCCTTACTGTTTTGGGTAAATCACGATGATTCTCTTATTAGGCAATATGCTGTTTGCAACCCACAGCGCCTTGCCTATGCGGCAAATGCCCGTCTTCATGGCTGAGGACCAAGGGCTTTGTACTCACTTTCCTTACCACAAACACAAGCTCATCTTGGTTCTCGCTGCGATGCGGCATCATCGCGATCGCCTAAAAGCCCAAGGCATCACTGTTGAGTACTGGGAACTCGGAACTTCAGACCCCACACTAACCTATGAAGACAAACTGCTACGCACACTGCGTCAGTTTAATGCAACCGAAATCCACACCTACACCATTGAAGACCACTGGATGCGCGATCGCCTTGAAGCCTTTTGCGCACTCCATCACTTAAAGCTGATCTTTTACGAAACCCCGCTGTTTTTAACCTCCCACACCCAGTTTCAGGAATACCGACAGCGCTATAAGCGCTTGTTTATGGGCGAATTTTATAAATTTCAACGCCGCCGCCTTAACTTACTTCTTGACGACCAAGGCCAACCCTTAGGGGGCCAATGGAGCTACGATAGCCAAAACCGTAAACCATTGCCCAAAAAGGAAAAAATTCAGATTCCAGCCCTCACCTTGCCTCAGCCCACTGCACACGTAAAAGCCGTTGCTAAGCTCGTAGACCACCACTTTGCAGATCACCCTGGGAGTAGCGACAATTTTTGGCTCCCCGTCACCTCAACTGATGCTCAAGCTTGGCTGAACCAATTTCTAGAAGAGCGGTTCGCAAACTTTGGTCCCTACGAAGACGCCCTGTCTAGCACAGAACCTTTTGTGTACCATTCGGTGCTGTCGCCCCTCTTAAATCTTGGCCTTCTCACGCCGAAGGTTGTTGTAGACGCCGCCTTAACCTATGCCGCAAACCATCACATTCCCTTAAATTCCTTAGAAGGCTTTCTGCGACAGGTGGTCGGCTGGCGCGAATATATTCGCGGCGTATATCATACCTATCCAACCCAGCGCCAGCACAATCGGTTAGGCCATACGCGTCAGTTAACTGCCGACTGGCAATACGGCACAACAGGTCTTCCCCCCGTTGACCAGACCATTGAACGCGTAAAAACGCGAGGTTGGGCCCATCACATCGAACGCCTGATGATTATGAGCAACGTCATGCTCTTGGCTCAAGTTCATCCTGATGCCGTTTTTGCGTGGTTTATGACGTACTTTGTCGATAGTGCCGACTGGGTGATGGTACCGAACGTGTACGGCATGGGCCAATTTGCCGATGGTGGGCAAATCATGACAAAGCCCTATATTTCTGGTTCAAATTATTTACAAAAGATGGGCAATTATCCAAAAGGAGACTGGAGCGACGTTTGGGACGGATTGTACTGGCGGTTTGTGGCCCAACATCAAACACAATTGCAACAAAATCCGCGTCTATCGATTGCGATCGCATCCTTAGGGAAGATGTCAGAGACGCATCGGCAACATATATTTGCAAAGGCCGAAGACTGGATTCGTTCAAAAACGATTGAGAACACGATAGCCTAAGGGATGAAATAAGCGACTAGGCTCAGAAATGGGCTAAACCTCGCTCCACCGGATGGCTGGTTTGTAAGTTCAGATACTCACAAAATACTCGCCCACAGAATTGCCATGCCTCTGAAGCCGTCGGAACTCTTGCAGATCCTTAATCAAAAGCAAGTAGAGTTTTCTCGATTTCACCATAAAAGCGCTCAGACTTATCAAGAGTATCGCCGTGCCCTAAAGCGCGTGTCGGTACAGTCAGATACGGAATTGACGGAGATTCTGTCTGATCATGTTCACCCTGGCGCTCGTCCCCTAGAACCCTTGGGTACCTATCCCAATTGGGTGGTTCCCTGCAAACTGAGTTGGCCGAACCGCGAACTAGGACTACAGTGGGTGCGCGAACATCTGACTGGGGTGTCTAC
>DATNQK010000354.1:0-5305 GCA_036704065.1 Stenomitos sp. | reverse complement strand
GAATTTTTAGCTGAGTGTTGGCCAGCCGTGACTGCGGCCTTGGCTTACCTGAAGGAATTTGATGTGGATGGGGATGGGATTCCTGAAAATTCTGGTGCCCCCGATCAAACCTTTGATGATTGGCGATTACAGGGGATTAGTGCCTATTGTGGTGGACTCTGGATTGCTGCCCTAGAAGCGGCGATCGCCATTGCTACGGTGCTTAAGGATGCCAATGCAGCAGCAGATGCCGAAACCGCGATTTCCACCTATCGCACTTGGTTAGAGCAGTCGCGACCGTTGTATCAAGCCACTCTATGGAATGGGCAATATTATCGCCTGGATAGCGGCAGCGGCTCGGATGTGGTGATGGCCGATCAACTGTGTGGTCAATTCTATGCGCGGTTGTTGTCTTTGCCAGATGTTGTGCCCCTCGACTGCGCACGTTCGGCGCTCGCCACCGTCTATGAAACCTGCTTTTTGAATTTCAATCAGGGTACCCTCGGCGCGGCAAATGGATTGCGGCTAGGCGGCATTCCCGAAAAACCAGATGCCACCCATCCCCTAGAAGTATGGACGGGCATTAACTTTGGTCTGGCGGCTTTTTTACTGCAAATGGGCATGGCCGATCAGGCCTTTCGCCTAACAGAAACCGTGATTCGTCAGATTTACGACAATGGGTTGCAGTTCCGTACTCCCGAAGCCATTACAGCTGTAGGAACCTTCCGCGCCTGTATGTACTTGCGACCGATGGCTATCTGGCTGATCTATGGTGTACTCACCGATTTTGCAGATCTAAAGCAAGAATCTTAGGGTGGCGTTTAGAGCGAAAAGGGGTAGTCTTGGGCCATTGAAACTAGGGCTGTAACTGCCTTAAGCCCCTGCATTCTGTTGCTGTGTCCACAAAAAGAGGAAAACCGCTCTTGTTTGTGGGCACCCTATAACAGAATTGCATGGACAGGTCGATGGGATTTTCTCAGTCGAAAAATGGAGTACAAACGGAGTCTGGGAATTTCCGCATTTCCCTTTTCAAGACTCGTTCTATCCCCCTGCGATTGCTGTTAGTATTCCCCTTCGTTTTACAACTCCTGATTGCAGTAGGTCTGGTTGGGGGGTTGTCGTTATTGAACGGCAGGCGAGCGGTGGAAGATCTTGCTAGCCAACTGATTGAAGAATCGCAGCATCTTGTCGATCAGCATTTAGATGCCTACCTTGCTGAACCCCAGCTCATTAATCAACTTAATGCAGATGCCATCCGTCAAGGTCAGCTTAACTTGAAGGATTTTGACCGTGCGGGGCGTCATTTTTGGCATCAATGGCATGCATTTAATGTCAGCTATATTGGGGGTGCGCTACCGAATGGAGAATTTTCTGGTGCTGGATCGTGGCTGCGAGGACAGGGGCTGACCATTGATGAGCGCTCCGCTCGATTGGGGAATCGCAACTATACCTATGCGACGGATGCTCAAGGCAATCGTACTCAAGTCGTTTATAAGTATCAGTACGATCCCAAACAGGAGGATTGGTTTCCACGCGCAGTTAAAGCCCAAAAGCCAGTGTGGTCGGCTATATACAACTGGAGTGATACCCCTGAATTTATTGCCTTAGATGCAGGCTATCCCGTATACGATGCCCAAAATCGTCTGATTGCAGTTCTCGATACCTCGTTGTTGCTGTCGAAAATTAGCGAATTTCTGCGTAATTTAGCCATCGGGCCAGCAGGCAAGGTTTTTATTATCGAGCGTGATGGATCCTTAATTGCGACTTCAGGGTCTGAAACGCCCTTCCGTATGGTTAAGGGTAAGGCTGAGCGCTTAAGCGTGCTCCACAGCCATGAGCCTATCGTTCGAGGCGTTAGTCAAGCCGCAGTCCAGAAGTTTGGAGATTTCAAACGCATTACTAGCGATCGCTCATTGCAGGTCGAGATAGATGGCAAACGCCAGTTTGCCCATGTTGCACCTTGGAAGGATGCTTTTGGCTTAGATTGGCTGGTTGTCCTGGTGGTGCCTGAGTCTAGCTTCATGGCCACGATTGATGCCAATACGCGGACCACTGTCTTTTTATGCTTGGCGGCATTAATTGTATCAATTCTGTTGGGTTTGTTAACCTCTGCACGCATTACTCGGCCCATCCGGCGCATTAGTCAGGCCAGTCGTGCGATCGCCCAAGGCAATCTAGATCAACAATTGCCCAATAGTTCTGTCCGGGAGGTGCAAGATTTAGTTCAAGCCTTTAACTGGATGGCTGATGAACTGCGCTCCTCCTTTGAGCAGTTGGAGGCACGGGTTACAGAGCGAACTCAATCCCTGACCGAAGCAGAAGAACGATACCGGAGCATTTTTGAGCAAGCGAGTGAGGGCATATTTCTCACTTCTCCCGAAGGACATTACCTCAAAGCAAACCTAGCGCTTGCACAGATTTACGGCTACGAATCGCCAGAAGCATTAATAGAAAGTTTGCGAGATCTCGATGCGCAGCTTTACGTTGAACCACAACGCCGCCAGCAATTCATTGAGCGGATGCAACAAGAGGGCTCGGTCAAAGAGTTTGTTTCTCAGGTTAGAACCAAGCAAGGCAATATTATTTGGATTACAGAAAATGCCCATCCTGTCTGCAATGACAAAGGGGAATTACTGTACTATGAAGGCACGGTTCAAGATATCACTCACCGCAAACAAACAGAAGAAATTTTACAGCGTCAACTGTCTGCGATCGAAGCCGCGAATGAAGGAATTTCTATTGTTAAGGATTCGCATTTTATTTATTTGAATCATGCTTATATTCGTCTGTTTGGCTACGATGATTTCAATGAACTATTTGGTCAATCTTGGGCTAAATTATATCCCGCCAGTGAAGTAAAGCGATTTGCCCAAGAGATAGCACCAATTTTACAAGTTAATGGCCATTGGCAAGGAGAACGGCTAGCCCAGCGTCGTGATGGTAGCTTGTTTGCAGAAGAGGTCTCTTTAACTTATGCGGCCAATGGAGACTTAATTTGTGTTTGTCGGGATATTACAGATCGAAAATTAACTCAAAGTCGACTTGAGGTAGCTAAAGAAACCGCTGAGTCTGCCAATCGTGCTAAAAGTCAATTCTTGGCTACCATGAGCCATGAGTTACGCACACCACTCAATGCCATTATTGGGTTTGCCCAACTCATGGGGCGCGATCGCTCCTTAATGGGTGAGCATCAAGAATATGTGGAAATTATTAACCAAAGTGGCGAGCATCTATTGGGGTTAATTAATGACATTTTGGAGATGTCAAAAATTGAAGCTGGCCTCGTGAAAATAACAGAAACGAGCTTTGATTTACATCGTCTGCTTACGGGCTTAGAAACCCTCTTTCACCTCAAAGCATCGGCCAAAGGACTCCAGTTAATTTTTGAGCGCTCTGAAGTGGTGCCGCAGTACATCAAAACGGATGAGAGTAAGCTGCGGCAGATTTTAATTAATCTTATGGGTAATGCTGTGAAGTTTACCCAGTCGGGACATGTGCGGGTGAGCTTAGATGTGGCCGAGTGTTCCGGTTGCGAGGGGGGTCAAAGCCTCAAGCTATGGGTTGAGGTGGAAGATACAGGCCCTGGTATTTCTGCATCTGAGCAGGAGCAGTTGTTTAAACCGTTTGTTCAGACCGCAACAGGGCAAGCGTCGCAACAGGGAACTGGCCTGGGCCTAACGATTAGCCGGAAATTTGTGGAATTAATGGGAGGGGAATTAACCGTCCAAAGCTGTGAAGGCGTGGGCACAACCTTTCGATTTTCTGTGCAGGTGCAATGTGCCAAGCCAACGCACTTAGAACACCATACTCCTGCTCGGCGTTTACTACGGTTGGCAGAGGGACAGCCGAATTATCGGATCTTAGTGGTAGACGATAAGCTAGAAAATCGTCGCCTTTTAGTCACGTTGCTAACCACTTTAGGGTTCACGATTCGTGAGGCAACGGATGGGGAAGAAGCGATCGCCATGTGGCAAGAATGGCAACCGCATTTAATTTTGATGGATATGCGCATGCCCAAGATGAATGGGTATGAAGCCACTCAATTTATTAAAGCGCAGCCGCAAGGGGCATCCACCATTGTGATTGCGTTGACGGCAAGCGCCTTGTACGAAGAACGCCAGCGCATTTTAGCAGCAGGATGCGACGACTGTGTTTATAAGCCCTTTCGAGAAGAAGACCTGTTGACGAAATTGGCGCAGTATTTGCAAGTGGAATTTGTGTATGAAGCTCAAGTCGTGCAGGCTCCAGATGAGGCCAACTTGAGTACAGAACGCGAGCGAGCAGAGAATGTCATTGCCACGGCGATGAATGTGGCTTGGCTTGAAGCGATGCAAACAGCAGCCCGCAGCGGTGATGACGACCAAATTTTACAAATGATCAGTGAAATTCCCAGCCATGAGACCGCTTTAATCAATGAGTTAACGCATCTTACCCATAACTTTGCCTTTGATCGCATCCTGGAACTGGTTCAGAAAAGAGACTAAAACATAAACTAATGAATATTTCTACAACTCACCTATCAACGATGGATAAAGGGACTACTGCTGAATCCGCAAAGGGCACGCTTGCCGATATTTTGGTGGTAGATGATAACCCTGTTAATGTTCGACTGCTGGCCAATATTCTAGTCAATTTGGGCTATAAAGTTCGTAAGGCAACGAACGGGGAAATGGCTTTAGATGCAATTGATGCAATTACGCCAGACCTGATTTTGTTGGATATCAATATGCCTGGAATGGATGGATACCAGGTTTGTCAAACTCTTAAGTCTTCTCCAAAAAACAGCGATATTCCCGTTATTTTTATCAGTGCATTGGATGAAATGTCGGATAAGCTCAAGGGGTTTGACGTCGGTGGGATTGACTACATTTCTAAACCCTTTCAGTTGTTAGAAGTGCAAACCCGAGTGAAAACGCATATCGCACTACGGCAACTGCAAAAACAGCAACAATCCAGTATTGAGCCTTTAGCGCCTGAGATGAATGTGCTGCCAAATAAGGCAGAGGTTAAGCCTGTTTCCGTATTGCCTGGGTTTGAATGGGCCATTCGTCGTGCTCCTTACATCCAAGGTGGGTTTGATTTTTACGACTGCTATGGAGTGGGGGAAAACTGCTTCAACCTTGTGTTAGGGGAAGTGCCAAACCCACAGGAGACACGCTCACTGGAAAACGTACCAACGCTTTCGCAAAAAGCACCCCACGAATGGATGCCTACAGCCCCTTTATTTTGGGGGCAACTACAGTGTGGCGATCGCCAATTTGTGTATGCCAATACAGGCAACCATCTCGCTTTCATCAGACGGGCTAATGGTACTATCGAGCCTCTT
>DATNQK010000353.1:0-9866 GCA_036704065.1 Stenomitos sp. | reverse complement strand
TATGGGGTGTACGCACAATGGGTTGTAGGCGTGCGCCCCTTTATTTTGTGAGGTACAAGGTCGATGTGGTGATGGAGATATCGTATTCAGGGACTGAAAGCTTGGGCTGTAGAATTGTTCTTTCTACCCATCGGATGGATGTGGCGGCAAGGGTAAGTGCTTTAGTGTTAGATATCACACACACCTTGAAATAGGAGTGAAGGCAGGCATAGATGGTTGCTCTCTGCGCCTGCCCTTTTTGATTTTCTAAAGCGTGTTATGGACTTTTAGAATCCGCTCATGTAGATAGCGGCACAGAGTAGTCAATTGCTAGTGGTAAAGTTGCCTCAAGCCAAGAAAGGATTTGTGTTACGGCTACGTCTTTAGGTATAAAGCCTTCGATGTAGGATTGTTCTGGCTACCTACGCGGATAGATGCGATGAGGATGAGGGTTGCTTTAGTTTTAGGTAGGTCGCACTTAGTGGTTCCGATAAGGTCGCGCACGGACCAAGCCCTCTGTGCGCGTGCCTTTCATCTCAATTTTTATAGATAATTGATGGAAAGTAATTGTCTATTAACCCAGATGCCCCCTTTTTCTGAGGCGTGATGTTTAGGGTCTGGATCTTAGCTCAACGCTTTTGTGCTCAGCAAAAATTAGCCAAGCGATCACATTCCTCAACACCGTAAATCTATACACTCTCGAAAGCGATGAATTTGCAGCTGTTCCTCAATGCGCTGCCTGGTCTTTAGCGATCCACGTCTCAATCGATCTGAACAATTTAGCGATCGCTCTGAATATCGCCCTCATCCCACCAGTCAAGCAGGGTCTCCATCTGCTCTATTTCAATGAAGCCACGCTGCCATAATGCGATCGGTAACTGTGTTGGCCCCAACGGGCGATCGCGCATCGCAACCCGTAACTCGATTTCCGTAAGGCCGAGTGTAGTGGTCAGATAGTCTCTGAATTGGGCATCTTTGGTTGAGGTTTTGGTCATTTGAAGCGGTTGAGCGGCACTTGAAACCTAGAAACTTTACCCTATTTTGACAGGAATGACACCTATCGTTACCTTTCCACACATCACGTTTTCGTTTCGTTTGGTCAGGCAGAGTCTGAAATCCTTTTGTCTATTGCATAAGGTATGATTCTCCCTAGTAAATACTTTCAAAAGCGATCGCGCTCTTTTCTGGCAATGCGATCGCTTTTTTCGTGACAAAGAGTTGGCAGAGGGGTCTTAGAGCGCCAAGCCTCGTTCTGTATTTCCGGTAAAAGAACTTACGATGTTCTCAATCGGGCTTAAATGGGCCATCTTCTTTGAGTAGCAAGAATGTAGCTGCCGCGTTGGAAGCGTAGCCGACTGTATGGATTGTTTGCTGTAGTAGCCGCGTAAATTGGGTCGCTCTCGGAACGTCTTCAGTCGTTTTGTATTCGCGTTCAGAGCCACGCAATGTTCCTAAAGCATGATGTTCGCCTTGTGCAGTAAAGCAACCAATTCTGCCTGTTTACGCTTTGGTTGGCGTTTTTGACTTGGGGCTTTAGCCTTGGGCTTCGTCACTTTTTGCAGTTGCTGGTTCTTCGGCTGAGCCAGTGGTTGAGCTGCTGACGCTTCAGTGACCTCTCCTATCACAATAGTGGAAGGGATGCCCTTGGCTTTATTCCACAGTTTTTTCTCGATACCGCGCTTCATTACGTCTTTCATTCTCACTTTCTCGGCTGCGGCCTCAGCGGGAGCCAATTCGCCATAGAGATGCTGAATAATATGATCAATGTGCATGGCTTGGCCTGGATTATCTGCCAGCACTTTTGCAACTGCTTCAATTTTGCTGAGGCCTGTATAAGGTGCGGGGAGATTTAAAATCTGGGAACGTCCTCGTACTGATCCTTGGGTCGTTTTTTTAGGGGTAGTTGGCTGCGATTTTTTCCCTAAGAGCGTCGAGGATTCAGCACGGGCTTTTGAAACCTCAGGAGTGGCGGGTTTCTGTGTGGGAGCGGATTGCTGACTGGGCGTTAATACATAGCTTGAGCGTTGATGAGGCGCTTTCTGCCACAATCCCTTCGCTACTCCTTGATAGAGCGAGGCACGTAGTCGAGGCCCTGCATGTTTCAACTGAGCAGGACTCATCGGGCCATAAAGATGCTGTAGGATGGCATCTTGGTGCATCACTTGGCCTGGTTGTTCGCTTAAAACTTTGGCGATCGCTTCTAACTTATTGAGTCCTACATAAGCAGCCAACAAGGTTAACCCATCATCGTCTTGGCTTGTTTCTGCTTTATTCTCCTCACTGGTTTCCGTCTTATTCTCCTCACTTGCAGACATCTGAGTATCCGATGCTGCGATCGCCAGGGGGAGGGCATCTTTTTTCTTTGACTTGCGTCCCTTAGTACTTTCAGGAAGGGCCGCGACTGTTTCAATTACTGGAAGAATTTCTGGTGTAGGCTGTGTGGCTAAAGCCTCTATGTGAGGATTTAATGCAGGGCGTATGGGTACAGAAGACAGTGTCGCTGTAGGGACAGAATTTAGTCCTGACTGGGATTGTACAAAAACATCAAGCAACAGGGCATCAATGTGAACAATCTGGGCTTTTGCTTCAGTGGCCTGTTGTTCAGATCGAGCAATCATACCTTCGTAGTAACGACGTAGCTCGATCAGGGGGGTGATAGGATTGGTCATGCCGTTCAAACTTTATTTCATTCTTCTTTTCTTACCATAGCTAAGCGCAACTCGCTTCATTTTGTTTCTTCTTTCCGTTCTTCAGAGGGTTTGTGTAGAGGTAACTGATTTTAGGCAGCAAACAGGATCTGCTCTCCCCTCCAAAGGATTTGAATTTCTTTTAAGAGAATGCCGTATTTCTCCCGTAAGTCATGAATCGTCCGCTTTCGATATCGGTCAAATGTTTCTTGATGGATATTACGATACTTGAGGCGTTGGCCGTACTTCACCCCTAAATCAAAGACTTGTAAGTGAGAGTCATCAAATTGAAAAGGCTGGGGATAGAGAAATTTAGAAATGGTTTTAATCACAGAAAAATGATATGGTTTCGCTTGATCGCAATTTCCCATCGTGAAACCCACGACAAAGGCTTCATCAAAGGCTGAGACGCCACGGTTTAGCAATAGGTGAAGACAGTCATGCCCATTTAAGTCAATGCTGCCAGGAAGTGCGATTAGACTCTTGGGGTTTTCCAGCAACCATACCCAAAAAGGAATCTTATCCTGAGTGTCGATGGCAAACGACTGGCAGGCCTCCTCCAAGGTGAATTTGCCAATGTCTTGGTCTGGGTTTATCTGACTCAATTCGAGTTTTGGGAGTGAGTATGTTGCTGTAATCAAAGCTGTTGCCATTGGAGTCTTACTTTTCAGCGAATTCGAGCTTCCAAGCCGCTTTTTTAAGAATATTTGATGATTATGGGAATGCCCTCTGTGAAACCACTGAACTGAATAATCGCTGGAATGCGACAATAATGTTGCTCTATTTCACTCATTTCAAAACTTAGTTGAATCTAGGTGAATTGATGCTTCAGATTCATCTATAGATAGAAAAGTTTTTTGGGTCTAGCGCTTCATTGTCTGAGTAGCGCTTATAATGGTTTCCCATTTCCTGCTCTGGAGATTGCCAACCTACCACAACCGTTGAGTTGAATTATTGAACTGCACGTCCCTAGCATGTCGCGATGCGATTGGGGTTCGGTTGCCTGAGGTCTCACATTCTCTTGCGGCAGGTGGGCGATGAAGTCTACAAGGGAAGCGGAATTTGAGTCTTACAGGCAATGTTGAAGCGGTTATTGGCTTTTACAGGCAGCATCTGATACTTTTGCACAATACATTAGAGTATGATTTCCTCAAGTGTGTTTTCTTGGGGCGATCGCTTTAACTTCTAGCTATGCGATCGCTTTTTTGTCTGAAGAATTAGAGAGTGTGCTCTTAGACTGCCAAGCTTCGTTCTGGATTTACGGTAAAATAACATGCGATATTCCCAGTCAGGCTTAACTTGGCCGTCTCTTTCGAGAAGGAGAATTTATTTAGATTGAGACAATAGCTCTCTGGCGATAGCGTTGATTGTCTTGCCATCCGCTTGACCCGATAGCTGCTGAGTTGCTGTACTCATGACCTTTCCCATGTCCGTCATAGAAGAGGCACCTAAGTCTGCAATGATTTTGGCTAAGATGTCCTTCACTTCATCTTCACTGAGCTGTTTTGGCAAATACCTTTCAATGATTTCAATCTCTTCCGCTTCTTTCTGTGCCAGGTCTGCACGATTCTGCTGCTGATAAATTTCTAAAGAATCTTTGCCTTGTTTGACCAGCTTTTGGAGAATTTTAATCTCTTCTTGAGGGCCGATTTCACCGCCAGCACCTTCTGCGGTTTTAGCTGTGATGATAGCCGCTTTAATCGCCCGTAAACTCCGTAAGGCTTTTTCGTCTTTTGAGCGCATGGCTTCCTTTAAGTCAGCCATAATAGCTTGTTCGAGGCTCATATTCTTTAGGGTTACAGGCAATTGTCTCCGATTCTAGAACAGTTTGTTCCTTCGGGATGGGAATCTGGGCTAGTCCTGGGTCAAACTGACCCAGGACCAAGTTCGCTTGAAATGCTTAGCCTGACGAGGCTAAATCTATTTTCATGGCCTCGATTGCCTTTGGCGAAACAGGGGTCCCTTGCTTGAAGCTTTCTCCCACCGACTGGATGTGCTGGAGATACTCTGGGGATTTGCCCAAGCGCATCGCGGTGCGGTACCAATCTCGGAGCGTATTCAACTGAGTCGTATAAAGGTTTAAATCCTGTTGAAAGGCCGCTGCCGCTTCTGCCGAAACGATCTCGCCCTCATTAGCGCTCTCAATGAGCAGAGTGGCCCGTTGGGCATACGCTTCACTCTTGCCCAACGCTTGCGCAATCGCAGGCCAGCGTTCGAGTTGAGACTTCACGTCATCGAAACTTGGTTGAGGTGTCAAATCCATCACAGGTCATATAACGGTTGTTTAACCGAATCGTTGATTTCCTTTCAGTTGTAGCGTTTGAATCGTTGCCTGTGCAAAATCTGGGTCTGCTCAAGCCCGACAACTCAGGAGCTTCAATGAACCCCAAGACCAACTCTATCCTTCGGGAAGCAACAAGGGGGTGCTAATAATTTTGAGGATGGATACCCTCATGAATCCGCTGGGGCTGTTTCAAGCACAGATACAAGGCCGACCGCTTTGTCGAGCCTTGAAGGGAATGAATGGAGGCATCTTGCTCAGTGCTGCAGCCCCAGAAGCTCCCGAAAACGGTGCATTTGTACCAGCTCCTCAATGCGTTCCATTGTCTCCGGAGATCGTAACCTCAACACGTCTAACATCGCGAAGGTATGTTCTAGTTCTAATGCTGCTTCTTGGCAATGTTTGAGAGTGACAAACGCTTGAGCCGTCAATGGCCGTCCGGTCTGTGCATCCGCCAGCCAAAACCGCTGGGTATTGGCACTGTACCGTATGCTCAGGTGCTCTAATTCGTTGCCTTGCTGGGTGCGTTGTTCCAGTAAATCGGGTTGCAACTGTGATTGACGCAGCCGTTCTAACTTAGAATTGCGCTCGACTTGTTCAACCTGAATCTTGGGCGCCTCTGGAGTTGACGGGGATTGTTGTTGAGCAGGTTTGTTCTGTCTGTTACCTCGATCAGGTCTGGTCTTGGTGCGATCGCGTGTCTTGCGTTGAACAGTTGTAGAAGGCTCTACAACACTGTTTACAAAGGATTCAGTAGATTTAGGCTCCTTAAGAGAAGTGCGGTCATCCCAAGTGATTTTGCGAGGCTTTGGCGGTAAGGGTACAGATTTTGATTCAGAGGTCGCCTCGATGGGAACGTCTGGTCTAATAGGCTTTGGTAGCGGGTTAACAGATACAATTTTGTGTTTCAAGCGCTTGCTTCTAAGTTTGAAGTTAGTTTAGCGGATACTGATGCAATAGGGTACAGGCTAGCCAACTATTCTTATTTATTAGTGAGCTATATCTTGAGCTATGAATACTGTCAATAGGTCTGTGGTAGATGGTCTGTGATGCTTATCATGTCATCGTTATCTCCGAATAAGGAAAGCATTTTTACAGATAAAAATCTCGCCTGTTTTAGGCGAGATTGACAGGTGTGCTTGTGACTAGAACGGTGTTCTCACGTCTTGTCGGGGTAATTATAACTTGGTTATTTCTATTCTTAGATATTTTAATGTTTTCCTATTGATCTAGTGAAAATAGTAGGTAGAGCGTTGCTGAGTTTATGTCATTTTTGTGCAAATTTTGGAATTATTTATCGTATGATTAGAAGCCCCAGCTTTAGAGTCTGGGGCTGTTAGGTAGAGCGCGTAGTGTAGTTCCTCTAATTTATTTTTCTGGCAAGCTGACGAAAAGACATTAGCAGAAGCGGAATTGACCGAGCATTGATCGGTTAAACTACTGTGCTAGATCCATGAAGGGAATTCACTGATAATCGTGTTTCACTGGGTCTTGAATGACTTGAATTCTCGCACTGCCGTCTCATTTTTTGGATCCGCTGAACCAGATGTTCTGATGGTGGATTGCCTTGTTGAGTCGCACAGTTGACACAAAAATAGCGTTGGCGATCGCGCTGACTAGATACAACCGTAACAGCACTGACAAAGGTGGTGGTTTGGCAGGCGTAGCAACGCTTTACCACGGGGAAATAGAGGGGATAGAACTTGCGTGAGTTCATGGCTTCATCCTTCTTGTTAAAGTAGTTCGTTCATTGGGAGGTGGATAGCTTCATGGAGCGACTCTGCGATTGCCCAGCAGTCATCGCACAGGTCTGGGTAGTCGTCGCCTGCGCCTTTGCACCAGGGCTGCAACTTGCCACAGGCTGTGCAGTGGAAGGTTTCTCCAGGAGCGCAACCATCGCAATAAGCATTGGGGTGGTGGGGAGCACGGCATCCAAGTGGGCGTAAACCCAATGCTTCGCGGAGGTTCTGAGATAAGTTCCAAAGGTTAGTCCGCATCTTGGTTGTCCTCCACTGATCCGGCTCCCAAGCGCTGCCACTCTTCGGCAAAATCCAAGCGCTGCACTATAACGTTGAACACATCCGCATCAGGGTGTAATACCTCAGCCTCCTGGGGTTCTGTGGTGCCCATTGCATAGACGACCGCCATCAGCAGCCGTCCCAAGCCTTCTTGGGTGCCGAAAATTTGCAGCGGTTCGCGCTGATCCGTGGGTACGCAAATGTGAAGTACAGGAAGTTTCTGCCAGTTTGCATCCATTGGGGTTCCTCCAAATTTTTTCAACTGAAAAGGGGCTAAGGCTCTCAGTCCCTAACCCCTGCCAAAATTGCCTTTTGTCTAAAATCGCTTTGTCTGCTCTACCCTTTGGCCTTGTTCTCGGTGAGGCATCCAGGCCAAGCCGTTGTTCTACGGGCGCAATTGCTCCAGGCGATGTTGAGCGTCGAGGCGTCGCAGTGCAGATCTAGTTCCGTAAAGCACTGTTGCGCGATCGCATTCGTCGTCGGTTCTTGCTTGAGATGGTCGATGATTTCGGCATCGCTGTGACCGCGAAAGTTGTTCTTCATCCAGTCGCGGATCCGGTCTTCTGCTACTTCCTCGCTCAGCATTGCGCGTCGCCAGAGCCACTCGCCTAATTGTCGAACTGTCGAGCGATTCTTATGGATGCGACCACCAAAGACGATCTGATTGTCAAACGCTGGATTGGTTTTATTCCAGTCCACGGTTTCTAGCTCAAGCTTCTCTAGTTTTTGCTGCCAGTTATCATGGCGCAATAGGTAAAAGCCCAGGTGAGCGATACCGCAGAGTGCGATCGCATGGCCGCAAATCAAGTTCTGTCTCACATCAGCAGGAGCATACTCTTTGTTCAGTAGTCGCTTCCATTCAGGTAGCTGCTCTGTGATCGCTTTCCAAAATGCGATCGCCTTCTCCACTTTCTCGTTCTGCTTGAGCTGGGAATTGGCAAATAGGTATTGATTGGCTTCCTCGATGGCATTGAAGGTGAACACCTTACTCGATTTCTGGCCCAGTGAGGTCTGCTCGGTATCCGTGTATTGGGCAAATATGGGGACACCCTTCATTACCTGCCGTGCCAATTCAGATTTATCTGAGCCGTGGTCGTACAGCAAGTTGAGCGATTTATTGGGCTTGCTGACATGGTTGTTCAGGTCGTGGAAGATTTGCTGGCGACGCTTTAAGCCAATGTCTAGGAAAATCACACAACTGATCGCTTCGTCGCGCAACTCAGGGTTTTGCTGCATTGCCAGTTGCAACCCATAGATGCGGTGTTGACCATCCGCGATGAGCAGTTGAGAATCCATCGGGATTTTGAGCGTTCCCACATCACCTTGCAACGAGGCAAACTGTAGTTCGTTCTCACCAGGGTCAACCGTAACCGTGACCGAACTGAACGTGTATTTCTCACTGAGAACATAATCTGCAATTTTCTTGATGCGGGTATTGTTGGGTCGTCTTTGCGATCTCATTTCTGCTGGCATGTCTTCGGTCTGCCAGACAAAAAGCTTGGGCAACAGGGCTAGGGGCATCATGGTGCTGTAGTAGAGACATCCGCTTTGAATGCCTGAGATTGCTGGGAAGCTGTAGCAGGGGACATCTTTCATCGGTGCTGGCTGCTGCTCATGAGCAGTTGCTTTTGAGCGAGGCTGACGCTTTGCGGTCGCTGGCTTTTTCTCGGTCGGGGTGTTTTTTTTGGCTGTTGTGGTGGGCATAGGTCTTTGTCCTCAATAAAGTGAAAGCTCAACCCCCCATGAATCGGAGAGTTGAGCTTTGATTTGGGTTCAGTGCTTGCTGTTAATCGTCGGCTTCGTTGTCGCAGATATCGGCTTGAATCTCTTCGGGGTACAACGCGTTGTACGCCCAAGCTGCATCCAAGTCACTCTGGGTCAAAGCTGGGTAATCGTTCAAAATCGAGGCGTCATCGCTCCCGTTTTGACGGTAAACAACAAGTGTCCAAACAGGGATGCGTGTATTGCGGATACAAGCACGACCGCCACATACGCCTGCGGTTTTGCGAATCATATTTCCTCTCAAAATAGGCGACTACTCTTGAAGCTGCCTTTGATGTTGTGACAGAAGAATCCGCCGATGGAGGGTGCAACTATAAACTCGTCGTGCATCTCCGGTGGAACATCTGCGTAGGCGTAGCGACTGCCAGAGTGAAAATCGACATAAAGCACTTTGGCGTCTGGATTGTAGCCGATGGCTCTCACGTTTGAGGACGAGACTTCAAGCATCAAGGCATCGGGGGTCAGCGTTTGACGTAGAGTCGCCCCAAGGCTTGCTGGAATATACCCCCAGAGCAGCAATAATGCATCCTGCTGAGTTAGGGAAATGTTCAGCGGTTCTAGATTTGCCTCTGTGTATTGGGGGCAATCTGCAATCAAATCTTGTAAGACTGGATTTGAAACTTGACTGTATAGCTCAATGTGCGGCTGTTTTGCGCTGCATTTGCCTGAGCGAAAGGATGCGCAATAGTAGCAATTTTGCATTAGTCTGTCCTCGCGTCTAATTCGTCAATTTCGTCTCCCCAATCGGCTAGCCGGAGCCATACATAGCCATGCTGTTGCGCCCATTTCCAGAGCGCTACAAAGCGCTCTGAATAGCCTTGAGGCACTTCTGAGGATTCATCCGGCTCATCAATCCACAAGAAAATTCCCTTAGCCTTATCCTGCGGATCACACATGCAGCAGACTTCAGTAGGGTCGCGGCTCGGATCGCTCAGTTTTTCAAGGTCTGTTTTTTCGAGGTGATCGGTATTGATACAAGGAACTGTATAGCAGTGCATTAGAGTTCCCTCCGTCGCGCAATATCCTGGGGAATTTCGATGTGGGTTGGTAAGGGTTGCGGCAATAAACACCAAGCTTGAGGCGGCAAAATATAGCAAGCGCCTTCAATGGTTAGCCAAC
>DATNQK010000352.1:0-4931 GCA_036704065.1 Stenomitos sp. | reverse complement strand
CGATTGCGCTACCTGCCTGATAAAAGGCCGTTCGGTCTTTTTTATTGCATGAGCGATCGCTGAACAAAGCGATAAAACCACGATTCCGGCAATAATCGACGCAGGGTTAACAATCCTCTAGCAGTTTTGTCAGGGACGTAGCGTAGACAATCACGCTTATCCGTTGCCGCCTTAAAGATCATTGCCGCCACTTCCTCCGACGGTGCACCCGTCTCTCCTGCCGCATCCATGCGGGCCATCACTCGTGTGGTCAACGCGGCATAATCAGCAATCGGGTGTTGAGTACGGACAGCAGATCGATCATAAAAATCCGTTTTGATGGGGCCAGGTTCTATCAACTTGACCCGGATGTTGAAGGGGGCCAATTCATAGTGCAGCGATTCCGAAAACCCTTCAACCGCCCATTTTGTCCCGTTGTAAAGGCTATACAGTGGAAAAGTCAGCCGACCCCCAACCGACGAAACGTTGATAATCACGCCGCTGCGACGAGAGCGAAAATGGGGGAGTACCGCCCGCGTCGTTGCCATTAACCCCAAGACATTGGTGGCAAACTGCTGCTGGATTTGCGCGGACGTGGTTTCTTCGAACGGTCCCATCAAGGCATAGCCTGCATTATTGACCAATACATCAATGCCACCAAAGTGCTCTAGGGTTTTGGCCACAGCGACTTCAATAGAGGCTTCATCGGTCACATCCAACCGCATGGGAAGCAGGTTCTCTAGCCCTTGGAGGTCAGGCACACTATCTGGCGATCGCATCGTTGCGGCCACATTCCAGCCCCGCGATTGAAACCAGAGCGCTGTTGCCTTGCCAATTCCAGAAGACGCACCTGTAATTAAAACGGTTGACCGCGATGCACCCATACCTATTGCCTCTGTCTTCACAACAGTCGAAACCCCGCCATCTTTAAAATTTGTAATAAAAAGGGGTCCGCAAAAGGTCTAGTGTAACAACTTAGGTGCAGTTTATCGTGCTACCGCAATTTCAAAAACCGCTTAGCTTAGGACTGGAAGTTTAGCATGAGCAGTAATTTGGCCGTCAAGCTACGTGAGGGAACCAAAAAGTCCCACACGATGGCTGAAAACGTTGGTTTTATCAAATGCTTTTTAAAAGGAACCGTTGAGAAAAACTCCTACCGCAAGTTAGTCGCTAACCTCTACTTCGTCTACTCTGCGATCGAAGAAGAAATGGAGCGCTGCAAAAATCATCCTGTGGTGTCTCAAATCTACTTCTCTGAACTAAACCGCAAGCACAGCCTAGAATCGGACTTAGCTTATTATTACGGTTCGCACTGGCGCGATGAAGTCAAACCGTCTCAAGCTGCACAAGCCTACGTTGCCCGTATTCATGAAATTGGACAGACAGCGCCTGAATTGCTTGTAGCCCATTCCTATACACGCTACCTCGGCGATTTGTCCGGCGGTCAAATTTTGAAAAACATTGCTGTCACAGGCATGAACCTCAGCGAAGGGGAAGGAACCGCGTTCTACACCTTCGATCAAATTTCTGACGAAAAAGCCTTTAAAAACAAGTATCGTCAAGCCATGAATGACTTGGCATTGGACGAAGCAACTCAAAACCACATTGTGGATGAGGCCAACGCAGCCTTCGGCATGAACATGAAAATGTTCATGGAGCTAGAAGGTAGCCTGGTTAAAGCCATCGGCCAAATGCTGTTTAACACCCTCACCCGTCGTCGCGAACGGGGCAGCACAGATAGCGGACTGGCAACAGCCGAATAATAGTGCATCAGCAAAAAGCTGCCATTTAAGCGAAATTTAGATTCATTACGCCGATTCTTCTGCGTTGCGAGCCTGTAGCGGGTTTGGGATGAAGAGGGGTCGGCGTTGTTTTATGAAAGATGGGTTTAGGGTTTTAGTTTTGCATTTCTCTGGATGGAGGTTCCCCCGCCAACCATCCAACTCGGATACAGCACAAACTTCAGTTGAGTTAGGCTGAAGTTTTAAGACATATATTCCTTAGCGGCCTTGAGATTCCACTGCCTGCGTCAGTCGAGTTAAGGCGTTGACGAGGTTTTCCTGGGCGACAGCCGCTGGGTCTGGTGCAGCTTCTGCTAAAGCTTGTTGACGTTGCATCTTGCGCTTTGCCGCCTCAACGGAACGAACCAGTACAAAAATTACAAAGGCAATCACCAGGAAGTTGAGAACAGCCGCAAGAAAGGATCCATATTTAATCCCATTCACCGACAGCTTAGCCAAGTCTTCCACGTTGGCCGCTTTCATGGCAGGGTTGAGCAGTGCAGGTGTAATCACATCTTCTAAAAGCGATGTCACGATCTTGCCAAAGGCACCACCGATTACCACTGCTACGGCCAAGTCAAGCACATTGCCTTTGGTAATAAAGTCTTTAAAGTCACTTAAAAAGCCACGCGCTTGATTATATCCATTTGCCATAATGGCATTCACCTCAGGGTACAGAACAGTCGGATTCTATCATCCTTGCTTCGTAATCCTACAAAGGAAAGAAAACTGTCACTCTTGAGGTGCTTAACGCCATTGCATCGTGGCAGCATGTGGTTCCAGCGATCCCAATTATGGCAACTCCTATGAGCGAGATTGAATTTGAGTATCAGCATATTTCTGTCCTATCCCGTGAGCTGATTGAGGGATTGGCACTCGTCGAAGGGGGGCTGTATTTAGATGCCACGGCTGGCGGTGGTGGACACAGTGCCTTAATCTTAAACACGCCAGGCACTCGGCTCATTGCCATAGATCGCGATATGCAGGCGATCGCCGCAACCCAAGCTCGCTTGCAAGCCTATGGCGATCGCCTGCAGGTATGGCATGGCAACTTTGCCGACTATAACCCCGGAGAGCAACGCTTTCAGGGGATCATTGCCGACCTAGGTGTCAGTTCCGCACAACTCGATCAACCAGAACGCGGCTTTAGCTTCCGCTACGAAGCCCCCTTAGATATGCGCATGGATCAAACGGCAACGAAAACGGCAGCGGATATCGTTAACCGTACTTCTGAAAAAGAACTGGCGGATCTGTTCTACTACTACGGCGAAGAACGACGGTCACGACGAATTGCACGACACATTGTCAACCATCGTCCTTTTAGCACCACCACTCAACTGGCCAATGCGATCGCCAGTGTTTTACCGCGCAGCCAAACCGGACGCACACGGGGAACCCCGATCCATCCTGCTACGCGGGTCTTTCAAGCGCTGCGAATTGCAGTGAATGCCGAACTCGACTCAATCGAACGCTTTTTGGCCCAGGCCCCACTCTGGCTTGTGCCCGGTGGCCGTCTGGGTATCATTAGTTTCCATAGCCTAGAAGATCGGATTGTGAAACATCGATTCCGAGAAACTGAGTGCTTAAAAGTCCTCACATCTAAACCCATTCAGGCCGATGACCTCGAAAAGAAGCAAAACCCTAGAGCACGCTCTGCAAAGCTTAGGCTGGCAGAACGTCTGTAACAGATCGAGACGTTCAGGAACGGATTAGCGATCAAGCCTGTCTAAGCAGAAGATTCTAAACCGTTAAGATCCCCAAAATTCTTTACAGAAGGTTAGAAAGACCCCTTGCATAAAGGCAAAAGACGGGTCAGGATATGAACCAAGATTGAAAATAACGATGGGTTGCCGTTTCGAGATCTGAAATTTGTGCATTGCTCCGTCAATGTACGCTTGTTTGTCCTGCATGCCCTTTAGGCTATAGTGCTTTAACTTCGCCTTTGATTGCCCTTGCATCTTTGTCTCCGAGGAGTGTCCTATGCCGACTGCTATCAAGCCAGAAGTCCGTCCTAAACCAACGGTGGAACGTGCTACAAATTCCATCCGTCCCCTTCAGCCTACCCCTCGGCAACCTGCATCCTGGCTTTCAAAAGCGGCACAGGAACAACGTCCCTCCAAGCTGGCGCTCATCGAGAAGTTGCAGCGGGTATCAACACCTACGGCCTTGTTAATGGTGGTTGTCGTGTT
Source organism: Stenomitos sp. (assembly GCA_036704065.1). Taxonomy (GTDB): domain Bacteria; phylum Cyanobacteriota; class Cyanobacteriia; order Thermosynechococcales; family Thermosynechococcaceae; genus JAAURS01. The sequence continues at coordinate 982 of DATNQK010000352.1, read as the reverse complement.
ACCCCTGTATGGTTGGAGCGTCACCACTCAACATACCTGGGGCAAGCAGTATCAGCAGTTAGAAGCACTTCGTCGAGACGAGAGCCGCTACCAAGATCTCACAGAAAGTCAAAAGCACGATATTACAGCGCAAGTCGAGCAAAATCCTCAGGGTCTAGTTCCCCGTAGTCCGGTCAACATGATCCCTCTCCAACCTGAGCCACCTCGCCCCAACTTACCATTGCCGACTTCAACACCGATTCAGTTGAATCCGGCTGTTCGTGCTCCGCTTGCTTACTGATTCATTGAGCTTCAAGACCAATGCGTGTTTCTGTTACTAATCCCAAATCTCGTCGGACTGAGATCCAATCGCGGCTTCGCAACACCAGACCCGTTAACCTACCAGGGTATCGCCAGCGATTGATCTGGGTTTGGGTGCTGTTGTGTCTAGGCCAGTGTGCACTGGTTGCACGTTTATTCTGGCTTCAGATTATCAAAGCCCCAACCTTGCGTCAGGATGCAGAAGCGCAACGGACCTTGAAGTTATCTCCCAAAGTGGCCCTGCATCCGATTGTGGATCGCAATGGCAATATCTTGGCTAAGGATGAACCCACGTTTCGTTTATTTGTCCATCCTTTCCTGTTCAACAAAGAACAACAGGAGATTGCAAAACAGCTCTCTACAATCATCAACATTCCTGAAGAGCAGTTGCTAAAACTCTTTACTACGGCAAAGAGTGGCATTCCTGTCACCCGCGATTTGCATGAAGACAGTGCCGCGAAGATTCGAGACTTAAGACTGGACGGGGTAGAACTCACCCGAGAATGGACCCGTACTTACCCGCAAAAGGACTTAACCTCTGGCTTGGTGGGCTACGTCGATGCAGAGCACTTAGGCCAAGCAGGGCTGGAATACAGCATGCAGGCTTTATTGAAGGCTAAGCCACCCTCAACGGTGGTGTCTGAAGACGGGAACGGCTACCTCTTGCCCAACCAGTTTCCTC
>DATNQK010000351.1:0-1919 GCA_036704065.1 Stenomitos sp. | reverse complement strand
AGCCCACGAATTTATTCATTGTTTGTGATTTCCTTCTTCTCGCCCCAATTGTACCTGATGGAATATTGAATCGGTATCTTGGTAAGCCTGGTAAATTGGGGCGTTGTCAAGACCTCAGTGAGGACAGCGGCATGAGCAGGATCGATGCGAAAGGGATCATCTCAAGGCCGTTAACAACTTACGTTTGTACGGAAGGCACCCATATGCGCTAACTTAGTGGGGGGATAATGAAAAAAAAGAACCTCTTTGGTAAGATTTAGTTGGTGAGAACAAATCCAAAACCAAGGAGGTTCAAATAAGTCTAACATGGAAACGAGGGTGTTGCCAAAGGAGCTAGAAAGTCAAGCCAGGGAGGCGGAGGAACGAGCCGGGCTGCAGAATTGGGAAGAGGTGAAGGGGAAGTTGGGGATGGACCTGGAAAGGATGGCGAGAGAAAGCAAAGCGCTACAGCGGAAACGTGGCATCCGGAGTGCGCAGGATCTGTTGCGGCTGATCCTGTTTTATGCCAGCAGTAACTGGTCTTTACGATTGGTCGGGGCTTGGGCGTTGCTGAACGGGATTGGCTACCTTTCGGACGTAGCGATCTTGAAACGGTTGCGCAACAGTCAGGCCTGGATCGGGAAGTTAGTGGTCAGGTTGTTGCAAAAGCGGGTGTCAGCTTTGCAGCAGTTGCCTGGGGTGCGGCTGCGGGTGGTGGATGCCACGACGATCAGTATTCCGGGGAGTCGCGGGATTGACTGGCGCATCCATCTGAGTTTTGACTTGGGCAATCTGTGCTTGGATGGCCTGGAACTCACGGATCCATCCGGGGGTGAGAGCCTGGCGCGTTTTGAAACCCAAAACAACGAAATTTTGGTGGCGGATGGGGCCTATCCCTTGGCTGCCGGGATGGCACCGGTGTTGCAGGCTGGCGCTGGGTTGATTGTGCGCATCAATTGGCGCAATGTGCCGGTCTTGCGAGAGGCTGGATCGCGTTTTGCGATCATTCCTTGGCTGCAAACACTCTCCAGCCTCTCGGAAACCCAGGTGTGGATGAATATGCCTCAAGGCCGGTTCCCGTTCCGCTTGATCGCCTGCCCCTTGCCCCCCGAGAAGGCCGAAGAAGCTCGAGGCCGCGCTCGTCTGCGCTACAAAAAAAGACAGAGACCCCTCAACCCCAACACCCTCTTAGCCGCTGGGTTTGTCCTGCTACTGACCAATTTATCCGCAGCCACCTGGCCTGCCCCCCGCATCCTCATCCTGTATCGGATGCGCTGGCAGATTGAGTTGTGTTTCAAACGCCTCAAAAGTCTGCTGGAGCTCGATCACTTACGCATCAAAGAGCCCAGACTCGTGCAAACCTATCTGCTGACCAAGCTCTTGCTCGCCCTGCTGGTGGACGAAATGACCAACCAGGTCAGCCTGCAATTCCCGGATTGGTTCGATACCCTGCAACGGCCCCTCAGTGTCCATCGCCTCAGCGCACTCTCCTATGCGGCCTTGCGCCAGATGATTGCCGGTCCTTGGGCCACCTCCCTCAAGCATTTTTTCCCATTGCTGCAACGTTATCTTTGCGAGCCGCCGCGCTCTCGACCTCAACAACTCGCTTGGGTCAGAGCTTTCATCCAGCAGATCTCGATGTCCGGAACTTTCCCTTAAGTTAGCGCATATGGGCTAGTATCGTACAAATGGATTCCAAAATCGAGCAGGGTGCCCTTCGACACGGCAGTGATCTTACAGCGCCATCTGAAAGAGTGAGATAATTTAACGGCAAATGGGATCACCTGCGATCATTCCTCTGCTCGAAAAAGCCATTCAGGCACGCCTCGCGTTATTCGATGCGCGGCATGAATCCGCCTTTCGTCTTTTCAATGGCTTTACAGAAGGCGACCCTGATCTCGCGCTTGATTTATATGCTTCCACACTTGTCATTCACAACT
>DATNQK010000350.1:0-1693 GCA_036704065.1 Stenomitos sp. | reverse complement strand
GAAAATCGGATTTTACCCAATAGACGACTAGTGATCTGTTAATGAAACTGGACAGTTCGAAGTTCTTCCCCTGATGGAAGGTAGAAGATAAAAGAAGGTAGAAGATAAAAAAGGACATTCCAGTCCCAAACCGGGCGGAATGTCGGAAACTGGCTGAAATACACAACAATCAGCCACGCTCATTATGGAACTCTATCAACGCATTGAGCAAATCCTGCTCCAGTTTCGTCCTGTCTTTCGTCGTGAAGCAACCTTCGAGTGGTTTGTCCTGTTGTTTTGGGGCGTGGTATTGAGTACGCAGCCGCCTGCGGTGACGAGCTACCTCAATGCTTTAGGCTTGAGCGAAGGCTATTATCATCAAGCCCTGCATTGGTTCCATTCGAGTGCATTTTGTGTCGATAGCTTGTGTCGAGTTTGGGGAGAGTGGTTAAGTGAACATCCGTTTGTGAACCGCTTGCAGGGTGAGCGCTTGTACGTCGGTGATGGCATCAAAGTGGGCAAGGAAGGGCGCAAGATGCCCGGGGTGAAGGGACTGCACCAGGAATCGAGTGATGTAAGCAAACCCGAATGGATTCGAGGCCACTATTTCAGTGCCTTGGGAGTGCTGATGGGGCGCGGCACGGCGTTGTTTGCGGTACCCATCGTCTTCAAATTGCATGATGGGATTGACGGGGCAGAACCCGCATTGCAAGAGTTGACCCTGGTGGATAAGATGGCGCACTTGTGCGTCAGCTACATGAGTGTAGGGAGCTATGCGTTACTCGATGCCTACTATGCCTCGGCGAACGTCTTGCAACCGTTGCGCGCTCATGGACTGCACCTGATTAGTCGTGTACGAATTTCCACCGTTGCTCGTGCGGCGTTCAGTCCCCTGCCTGGCAAACCCGGTCGGGGACGCCCGCGCAAGTGGGGAAGCAAGCTTGTCCTCCAAGACCTATTTGTCCCTCCACAGACGTGTCTCAAAGCTGTCGTCTGGCTCTACGGTCAACCTACTACGGTTTACTATCAATGCTTTGAATTCTTCTGGGATAGCCCAGATGCAGCCGTCCTGTTCGTCTTGACCCAATTGCCCAACGGCAAGCGCATGATTCTCCTCTCCAGCGATGTGAAGCTCACTGGGCCACAGGTAATTGAGGCCTACGGTAAGCGTTTTAAGATTGAAGTGTGTTTTCGAACGTTGGTTCTGCTCCTAGGCGGCTTTGCCTATCAGTTCTGGCTCAAACTGCTGGAGAAAACCCCGCAGTTCCCAACCAATCTTTGCCTGACCGACTATGACTCGGATCAACAACGCCAAATTGAGCAGAAGGTGGAAGCCTTTGAACGCTTTGTCAATCTCCATGCGATCACCCTCGGGGTGCTGCAAGTCTTAGCGCTCGAATTGCCCCAATCGATTTGGAAGAGTTTCCCTCGGTGGTTTCGAACCCTGCCTGAACACGGGTATCCAAGCGAACAAATTGTGCGCCTGACGCTTCAGCATCAACATCCACTGATTTTTTCGCGAAGTAGACCGACTCTACTTCTGCCTCAATTGCTTGCCAGTAAAGCTGGGTAATCTCCATCGCTGAACATGCTTGAGTTAGCGCATTGGTGCCACTATCAAGAGGTATCAATAACTTTGCACTGCCCAGTTATTTACATCCTCAATATCTTTTTTTGGCGAACTAATTCTTGGAATAAATTGGTAAGTGCACTC
>DATNQK010000349.1:0-4535 GCA_036704065.1 Stenomitos sp. | reverse complement strand
TGATACTGACGTTATCGGCGGTAATACACGATTGGGGGGCAATGTCCAAGACTTTCAGTCGTAGGGTGTCTTGGTACACGATGCGGTCTAGCCCTGGCATGATCACGTTGAGACCTGGGTCTAGCCGTTTGCGAAAGCTGCCCACTCGTTCGACAAGGGCAGCGTTGCCTTGGTTGACGATCCGCACTGAAGAGGCTAAGCCTGCTCCGCTAAAGCCTAAAAGCAACAGCAACAGAAATTGGCCCATGATAGTTTCTCCTCACGCTTGGGGTGTCTATTGGTGATCTGTACTTATTCGCGATTATTCCCTGATTCATCGCCCGGCGTATAAGGGGAAGTCAGGTTGTCTTCTAGGGGCTGCTGGGGCGTGGTTGGGTCTACAGTGCGACTATCGGTTGGGGTTAACGCTTCGGTTGAATTAGGGGAGGCGACAGTAGACAGTTTGGGAATGGGTTCCACAACGAGGGTTGTGCCTTCTCTGTCCACAATCCAAACTTTGCAACCCGCTGCGATCGCCACGCTAGGGTCTGCACAACGCGCAGCCCACGGACTGCCTTCAAATTGAACACGGCCTCTGCCATCGGGTGCGATCGCCGTTAATGTTTCGCCTTCATCGGGTGCTTGGAGAATTTTGGCAGTTTTGCGCGGTAAAAAATGGCGAATCCCAAAAACGCCAGCCAGAGAAAGGAGCATCCAAATAAAAATTTGAAGGCCAAAAGAGGGAATTAAAAGGGACATAAAGGCAACAACGATAGCGCTGAGGCCCATCATTAATTCCACAAATGCAGTTGGAAAGATCAGTTCAAGCAGACACAGCGCAAGACCTAATCCAACCCAAAACCACGTCACTTCTGTCATGTCATGATTGCGCTTATTGTCACTACCAATCATAGGAGCGACTTGGGCAAAACCGCAGGATTATTACACTCTCCTTAGCAATGCGGACGATAGCAATGCAGACGATGGGCCGTTGAAACTGCATTGACAGTTTTGCGCAAGTGGATCGGTCGGCGTTACGTCAATAAAGGTTGGGTGATACCGCAGTGCTACTGCATAGAAGTTTTTTGCCTTTTATATAGACTTTCTCTTTGAGACATAAAGGGTGGGTTGAGCGTTGGGTGATGTGGATTGACGGGACTGTGTGGCCTTTGTGTCTTGTGTTACCGTTGTCTAGCTTTGGGGCCACCCCCTGTTCCATCGCTTTGAGATAAACCGTTAACCCTAGGGCAAATGCAGCCTGTGTCCCCTCTTGTGCAAAGATAATAAAGCTAGGGCCGTTGTTGCCTTGGCAAGCACATCCAATCGACTCAAGTTGAAACAAAGTTAAGGCTATGCAAGTGGGTGATCGAGTTCGCGTAAAAGAATCAGTGATTGTGTACCATCATCCTGAGCATCGCAATCAACCCTTTGATATCAAGGGGCTAGAAGGTGAAGTGGTCGCTGTCATTAAAGACTGGGAAGGACGTCCAGTCAGTGCTAACTTTCCATTCCTCGTGCAATTTAGTCCTAAGTTTCGCGCCCATCTGAGCGATATGGAAATCGAAGGGATCTAGCGTCTAAACAATTTAAATAGGTTAATGTCGCGGCTTAATTGGCGATGTTCTGCCTGATTCTGTGCTGCCATCGCCTTATACCACTGACAGTAGCGCTCATGTTCTTGACGATAGGCAACCTCTTGATAAAAAGATTGACTAAACCGAATTAAGGCGAACGGGGCGGCAGAGGGATCGACATGCCGAAGCTCGGAAAAGTTCATTGCTTTGATAAAAATAAAGACCAAAACAAGGCATGCCTCTAGTCTAGGCCCAACCTTGTAAACGGTACATCCACAGGCCAATATACTCTTTCAGCGCTTGCGTGGTTTGAAACAAGGCTTCACTGTCTGGGAATAGCCTGAGGATAAAGTCCAGTAGCCCTGGTGCAACGGGCGTATCGTCAAACAGGTAATCTGTGGGTGCGGCGATCGCATTGATGCCTAGTTTTTTAAAGATAGCGATTGAGCGCGGCATGTGAATGGCCGAAGTGACCAGTAGGACTGGGCCTTTGATATTTTCCTGGGTCAGAATAGTTTTGACGTTCACTGCATTTTGATAGGTATTCAGTGAAGTTGAATCGAGTAAAAATGCAGTCTTGGGCACCCCCATAAAGGTCATCAGGGTTGCCATATCTTGTGCTTCGCCCGGACTTTTGCCAGTCCAGCTAATCCGTCCACCGCTCAGGATCACTTTTGGGGCGTAGCCTTCACGATATAAGCGGGCCCCATACAAAACACGATCGCCTGCCTCTTGGACTTCTGGCCAAACGCGTGGTGCAATCGGCGAACGGATGCTGCCCCCCAACACGACAATCGCTTCCGCTTTGGGGACAGGCTGCAATGGTAAATGCTGAGATTCCAAACTCTGCACCATCGTTTTGGCAACCCAGCCATTGCTACTGAATAACAATACGCCTAAGGCAATGCCCACCAGTTTGGCCGACAGCTTAGGTCGTTTCCAAAAACAGGCGATCGCCACAGCCAGTAATACACAGGTCAACCCAGCGGGGTAAACAAAGAGCGGCAGCAGTTTCGACAGAAATAGCACAATCCCATTTCCTTAAACGATCAACAAAAGCATTCCATACAAAAGCAATGTCTTGAACGGCCTTAACGGGGCGATTTGTGGATGTAGTGTCGCACAATGTCGGCAAACTGGGCGGTGCTGTCAGGAACAGCCAATGCCTTGGCTTGGGTTGCCATCTGGCTCAATGTTGAGGAGGGTTGCAACAGGTCTAGAACCGTCGCTTCTAACTGCGGCGCACTAAGCTCTTTTTCGCGGAAGACAAGGGCGGCACCGCCTTCTACAAAAAATTTGGCATTGTAATACTGATGGTCTTCTGCCGCGTAAGGGTAGGGGATCAGCACGCTGGGTGTGCCTGTGATGGCCAACTCGGTTAAGGTTCCTGCCCCCGAACGACTGATGGCCAAGTTGGTGCGCTGCAATAACCCTGCCATATTGTTGTAAAAGGGACGTTCGATATAGTGCGGGTGCTGCAACGTGCCGATGTCTGGATCGCGATCGCCTGTGAGGTGAACCATCCAGATGCCAGCGTCGAGCCATTGGGGGGCACATTGGCGCACCAAGCGATTGAGGGCTAAGGCACCTTGGCTGCCGCCCATCACCACGAGCACAAAGGCATCGTCGGGAATCTCAAGGTCGAGCGCTGTCGGCTGCATAAAACCGTCGCGCACTGGGGTGCCAACGACCTGGGTTTTAACCCCTGGTAAGTAGGGTTGTGCTGCTGCGAAGCCAAGGGCCACTGCACTGCACCAGCGGCTCAAAAATCGAGTGACTTTGCCAGGAATGGCATTTGATTCGTGGAGGACACTGGGCAAGCCTAAAGAGCGTGCTGCCAAAATTGCAGGTGCTGCAATGTATCCGCCTGTTGTTAACACGCCGCTAAACTGACCGCGTTTGAGTAACTGTCGTGTTTGCCAAAAAGACAGCACAAACTTGGCCATGATTTTGAGTGTTTTCAGGCTCGGTTTGGTCTGAAACCCTTCCACAGGCACGATATGCATAGGATATTCGCGTGGCACGAGTTGGGTTTCTAGGCGATCGCGCACTCCTAACCATTCAATGCTGTAGTTTGTTTGCGATAGATCTTGGGCAACGGCGATCGCAGGAAATAAATGCCCCCCTGTGCCGCTCGCTGCGACCAATAACCGGACGGGTGGAGAAGCAGGGGAACGAGATGCAGTCATATTGGATCAGCTGGCTTAATAAACGGGATGTGGAAATGGACACCCTCCCTACACTGATTTGCCGAGTGTAGAATCTCATGGAGGTTCTCGATGATTGTATCAGTGTGCATTCCTGAGAAACGCTTCGCCATTCTTCGCGAACGGTATCGCAGAAAACCCGCATCATCAGTGATATGGTTGTACATTGTGGCAAACTGCTGATGACGGCCTACCCTCTCATCCAGGCAGAGATACACCTCGCTGCAATCAAGGCTTGGCCTCTGTCTCGGGGGTTTACGCCTTGCCACGCTTAACACCCCAACCATTGCTGTCACCCGCTAACTATGCCTAAGGTTCTTGTTTCAGATCCCATCGATCAAGTCGGTATTAAATTGTTAGAGCAGGTTGCACAGGTAGATGTGCGCACTAACCTGTCGCCCGAAGAATTGGTGCAAGTCATTGCCGAATACGACGCGCTCATGATTCGCTCCGGTACGCGCGTAACCCAAGAGGTTATTGAAGCAGGCGAGAAGCTCAAAATTATCGGTCGCGCTGGTGTCGGCGTCGATAATGTCGATGTGCCTGCTGCGACCCGTAAAGGAATTGTGGTGGTCAACTCGCCTGAGGGCAACACGATTGCAGCCGCAGAACACACCTTAGCGTTGCTGTTATCTTTGTCTCGCCATATCCCCGATGCCAACCAATCGCTCAAGGCTGGGCAGTGGGATCGCAAGAAATTTACTGGCGTTGAGTTGTACAAGAAAACCTTGGGTATTGTGGGGCTCGGTAAGATTGGCTCCCACGTTGCCACGGT
>DATNQK010000348.1:0-3833 GCA_036704065.1 Stenomitos sp. | reverse complement strand
ACGATGTTGCGAAATCTGTTTCATTAAATATCAGGCTCCTCACCCAAGAATGAATAATGCGATCAAGACCGTGAGGCTAGACAACGCGGTTTATTAGCAATGCATTTTATTACCTTTGGGTCAAAAGCGTAGTTTCCATACCTTTTAAAAAGGAAAATACCTGCAACACAGTCTTGAAAGACTCTCTTGCAGGTGTGCATTGGCTATCTTGAGTAACGGATTAAAGTATCCGCTTGAAGTGCGAGACACTTACTATCCGTATTGTGAGTGAACACCCGATGGGTGTCGAGGCAGAAAAGTTCAGTTTTTGTCAGGTAATTCTTCGGATAGAGAATTTAGCCGGTTACTGAGTTGCTTCAGCCTCCCTTACGACAGTGCTGGACGAAACAAACGGGCATAGTCTGGGTGGTAGAGTTGCGATCGCGCCGATGGAGCCCATGCCGGATCAAGGGCAGGGCTGATCAAATAGGTTGTGGTGCGCTCCAGTTGTTGCGATCGCGTGGTTTGGGCCATTTCGCACAGCGGCACCACCCAAAGCTGTTCGTCAGGCCACCCCAAACGAAAGCAAACTGCGACTGGGGTTTGAGGGGGATAGTGTTCTAAAAGTTTGGCTTGGGCTTTCTCGACATGGCGAGCACTCAGGTAAAGGCATAGGCTGGCCTGGTGCGCTGCAAGACTGGCCAGTTCTTCTGAGGCTGGCATTGAAGTGCGTCCACCAATACGAGTCAGAATGATGGTCTGTACCAGCTTAGGAACGGTGAGTTCAACTTGGAGCCGAGCAGCTGCCGCTTGGTAGGTGCTAATGCCTGGAACCACTTCGCAGGGAATATCTGCTGCTGCTAGGGCTTGCAGTTGTTCATGGACAGCACTAAAGAGGCTTGGGTCACCAGACTGAAGCCGCACCACAGACTGCTGCGATCGCACTCGGTCAATGATCAAGGGCAAAATCGTTTCTAAAGTTTGGTGGGCGGTTTGAACCAGTTCCGCCTCAGGCTTGGCAATCTCCAAGAGCTGCGGTGGTACTAAAGAATCGGCATAGACCACCACATCTGCTTGAGATAAAAGGCGATGGGCTTTTAAGGTTAAGAGCTCAGGATCACCGGGGCCAGCACCCACAATGTAAACGGCTGGAGTCAGACGAGGTTGCATGCTAGTAGCTTAAAGGAGTTTGTTTTGTAACAGAGGGCGTATCGGGCAGGGTGCGCTTGAGGCCATAGAGCCAAAGTAGTCCTAAGCTGCCCAAACCAACCCCAATCAAACTGACGACTTGTGCCATCCGCAGGGGACCTAGCATCAAACTATCGGTGCGCAGTCCTTCAATCCAAAACCGACCGCAACTATAGGCAATCATGTAAACCAAAAAGAGGGTGCCCCGTTTCGCTTTAGGAAATCGCACAAACAGGGTCATTAACCCCACAAACACCATCAAGTCCCACAACGACTCGTAGAGAAACGTAGGGTGATAGTATGCGACCGATGCAAATCCTGCTGGACGGCGCTCAGGGGGAATAAATAGCTTCCAAGGTAGATCTGTGGGGTCACCAAACGCCTCGGAATTAAAAAAGTTGCCCCATCGTCCAATGGCTTGCCCCAGAATTAATGAGGGGGCCACCACATCTGCCAAGCGCCAAAAAGAACAATGCTTGACTCGGCTGAATAACACGGCAGCTAACATGCCACCTAGAATGGCACCATGTATGGCAATACCGCCACGCCAAATGGCCACGATTTGGTCGGGATGCTGACTGTAGTAGTTCCATTGAAACAAGACATAGTAAAGTCTTGCACCTGGAATAGCACCGACAATCAGCCACACCAGGAGATCTCCTACTAGGTCTGGGTTCAGTTGGCGGACTTGGGCCAATCGCTGCGCCAGAAGTAGCCCGATTAACACTGCACTGGCAATCAGCAGCCCATACCAGCGCAAAGACAAGGGACCAATCTGGAGGGTTGCACCAGGGGAGGTAAATTCCAAGGCAACCATTAAGTTAAAAAAGGGTTGTAGCATTTGCTTTCCACTTCATATGCAATTGCTTTAAGGCTAGATAATTGATCGGTTATGCTCGGCTTCTCATTATCCCCAAAATAATCTCGGTCTAATGGGGTATCTGGTGTATCCTAGTCCTCTTCTCTCACTCTTATGCATAAACCATTGGCAATATACAGGGGATTGACGATGATTTTCCAGGCCATTGCTGTCTTCCTAGCTCAACTGAAACTGCGTAGCGTCCCCTTGCTCCTTATAGTGTGTTTGGGGCTGAGTCTAGTTGGCTGTAGCTTACCCCAGGTCAGTGCCGAGTCGCGATTGTTTCTGAATCTGTCTTTATCGCCTGTGGGCACTGGACTGTTTCCCCCTCTAGAATTGACCAACCCAGCGGCATTTTCTGCCATTGCTTATGATCGGCAACGGGATCGTCTCTATGCTTTGACAAATGACCTGAGCTTACCCCAGGTTTATGCCTTCGAGCTTCACCTCAATGGTATAGGTCAGCGTGATGGGGCTGAAATTCAGCTTGCAGTAGAGTCTGTAACGCCGCTGCAAAATCCTCCGGCAGCGTTATTAGCCTCTGTAGATGGCCTAGCCCTAGGACGGCAAAACACGGCCTTTATGGTCAACACTGAAGCGCAGGAACAGCAAACATTGCCTCATCTACGTCGCTTCAGCCTGACCTCAGGAACTTGGCAGCGGGATCTTTCTTTGCCCAAGCAATATGGCACATCGAACGTCGCATCCAACCTAGACTCATCTTCAGCGTTTGGTTTACAGCCTCAGCAAGGATTTGGCGCCTTATCCATCAGTCCAGATGGCGATCGCCTATTTGCGGCAACACAAGGTTCCCTGCGTCAAGATATCGAGAATGTTGGAGATGGAACCTTCAGTTATAGTCGCCTGCTACACTACTGGATTGGCGAACCAGAATCCATTCTGGTGTCCGAGCATGTCTACCCCTTAGAGCGCAGTCTCGATCCAGCTACTGCAACAACTTTGCAGGGCATTATTGCACTGGATAACGCAGGCCACTTTTTGAGTTTGGAGCACACTACCAGCCCTAATGCGACAAGCGATAGACTTTATCAATTTGTGACAGGCATTGCAACCGATTCGTCAGGCATTCCACAACTGCCTCCAAACCTAGCTAGCGTAGTCCCGATTATCAAAACCCCAGCACTGACCCTTGACCCCAATCATTTGCCTCTCCAAAACCATTGGGTGGGATTTACAATGGGGCCTTACTTAGAAGACGGCAGCAAAAGTATTTTACTGGCCAGTTACGGCAATCAACGCGACACCTCCTCTTCACAACCTGTGCTCCAATTAACAGTGCTTCGTCTAGCCCAATCGTCTTCTCGCGCAACCTAAACCTAGGCGCGAGCAAGCGATAGCGACAGGTTGTCACTCAGATCCACCATGCCTCTATGAGGCTAAAACTTTGGCTTGCTCAGAGGATTTGCGATAGTAAGCAGAGCCCGTCGCAAACTGGTCATCGCTAGCCATATTGGCCACAACACCCATGACAGGAACCTTCGAGGTTTCTAAAAGCTGAATCGCATTGCGCAAAACGCCTCGATGAATCTTGCCGAGCTGGGTTACCATCAACAAACCATCGGTTTGGGCAATCAATAGGAGTGCATCGGCAAAGCTCAACGGCGGAGTGTCGTAAATGACTAAATCGAACTGACCGCGGCAATCTTGCATCAGCGATCGCATTTTTTGTGAACTCAAAATACTGGTGGGATCTAACGCAACAGCGCCAGCAAACAAGATATGCAAATTTTCATATCCCGGCATTTCTTGAATGGCCTCGGTCAGCGGGACAGTTCCTGCAATTACA
>DATNQK010000347.1:0-7273 GCA_036704065.1 Stenomitos sp. | reverse complement strand
GCTGATTTCAGACCGCAAAAGTGGCTCAGTCCACTATGGCGTCATTGAGGGATATAGCAACAGAACCTTAGAAAAGACCAACCCAGCACTGCCTTCCAACTGGAAAGTGAATATTTTGGTTGCAGATTCGGTAAGACGCATGACCCTTCCGATGTCGCAGGTGAATCAGAACTACGAGATTGGGTTTTATGTCAGTCCTACCGAAACGACCTGGCAAGGGAAAAATATTTATGAGCTATTCGATGAGCGCCAATCGTTATCGCGTGAGGTGCGCCAGATCTTTAGCGGCAATGTGCTCAGAGCATTCGAGAAATTCTCGGGTCGCTTAGTAAACTACAGTGATAGCGACGGTAACTTGCAGCAAGGGATGCTGATGGGTCACGACTTCGATTTAGCGAAGCGGCTAGAGCAAGAGCCTGTGGTTTTTCCAACAGCGGCCAAAGCAAAGGCCTATCTAGATGAGATAGGAGGAGCGTTAACGACAGGGGACACAGACCTCACGATCCATGCCCCGAACAGGTCGCAAGAAGCGTATGTGCTGTCAGCCTATCCTGGCAAGCAAGGGGCCAAGTATCACTCGGATGAAGGGTTGCTGTCTGCGATAGATAGCGAATTTGTCTCGGTGGGGGGATGGATGAAGGCAGCAGTCGCGCCAGAGCGGATGCTGCAGACCTTGGATTATCTGCTAGAGAACAGCGGTATTGTTGCGGATCAGTCTAAGGAAAGAGCACGGCAATTTTTAGGGATCCAAATTCCGACCACGCGAGAGATCCTCAATGCAGCCAGTGCAGAGGTATTTCAAGGAGATGAACCCCCTCTAGAGCCAGAAACCAGGATTGAGCCAACCGATCTCATGGAGCCAGATCCTGAATCTGAGGTGGAGCAACCAGAATCCTCAGTACCAGTAGAACACAATACCGCAACAGCCCAAGCGCCAGAAAAAACCTCGGTAGTGCAGTTTGCGAGTGTGCAGGCGTTGCCCCCGACCTGGGAGGAGAGGCGGCGCGAACTCATCGAAGTGCAATTGCTGCCAGAGAAGTTTGTGGAAGCGCTCCATCAACTGGGACTGGTTAAAGCCCAAGGGTATGGCGATCGCCCGTATAGCCAACTGTCCTTGTGGGGCACAACGGCTGGCGAAGAGGAAAGGGAGTGCCGTAGCTTCTGGTTTCAGATTGGGCGTGAGGTTCCGAAGCGTGTCTTGTTGGCAGATAGCCCGATAGAAGCACTCTCGCTCTCTGCCCTAGATCGACGCGAGAAACAAAGCGGCACTGTGTATATGGGCAGTCGGGGTGAGGCCATTCCGAGCCAGATGCTGAACGCATTTGCTCAGCAGGGGGGAAAAGTCTATGTGGCCTATGGCAACACAGCGGAGGGGGAACGCGAGGCTTGGCAGCTCGCTAAAGTCATCCCACAAGTGCAACGCCGCAGACCGCTGCACCAGAATTGGTCGATGCAGCTTCAGAATAGGCCGAGTCAAACGCAGGTTCAAGACTGGTTGAGAATCGCTAAGGCTCTAGAGCATAGTCCGCGATATCAAGCCAGGATACAAGAGGTATCGCCGCAAGTACCGGATGCAAAAGCAGCACTGGAGCGGGATTTGCGAGAGTTTAGGAAATTGCAGGATAGTGTATGGCACTGGCACGCTGCAGCGCGCGATACGAAGGCCAACCCGCGTTACCTGTCAGGAATCGCAGAGATCGGCATTGGCCTGAACGAAGGGGAACCAAAGCCGTTATCTCAGAAGGCAAAGGAACAGATGGTTCAGGTGATCCATTACTATGCAAGCCTGAAAGCGCAAACTCAAGGTCAGGAAGCGGGCATAGATTTAGAAGCAGGGTAGGGAGGGGAAGAATGCAACCGACGACGTGCATCCCATTGATAGCGATTCTGGCCTATCTGCTGCTGTCTCCTGTGGCAGAGGCAAAGAGCCTTCGACTCTCTAATACCCAGGCTCAAGGCCAAAATAAGACCGTCTCTGTGCAAGTGTGGCCAGGGTACGGCTTGAATGTGTCTTTTATTGAGACGGGGGAGATGATTATCAAGGCATGGCTCGATGACCCCAGCCGGATCGCGATGGACTTAGACGGTACGAAAGAAGGTGCATCGGTAGTGCATCTGCGGCGCATTAAAGCCCAGGAGTTGCCATTGATGACCAGCCAAGATGGCTCAACCCTGCTGACGGTCATTACCCAAAGCGATCGCGGGAGGAAACTGTACCAAATTCGCGTTGTCCCCGTCGATGGGAAACCGGACTATTTTGCGGTCAATATTGGCCCAGGAACCGCAGGCAAGCCGAAAGCCTTTGCTCAGCTTCCTGTAGCGGCTAAGCCCGTTCAATCACCCCTACCGCCAGCTCCTCCCATTTCGCAGAAAATCCCCACCGTTACCCCACCCGCTGCCCCGTCTATTGCCCCACCCGCTGCCGTAGCGTCCGCAGTTGTAACCAAGCCGAGTCGAAGGTCTAAGGTAACGTTTCAAGCGATCGCAGGCATAAGCCCGTCTAAGTCTGTGGCTAAATCTGAGGAGCTGATCACCTCGACAAACATTTCCCCTTTGCCTGCTAGGTCTAAGCCGTTACCGCGCCGGATGGTGGTGCCAAAACCCCAGTTGAGTGGGAGGCAACAAAGCTTAACGGATGCTAATGCGTTGGTTCGAGGGTTAGTCGTCGCGCACCGGATGGGAGAAGTGAATCGGGGATCGCTGAACTGGTATCGGTTACAGTCCGCCGTTGCTTGGATGCGACGGGGCAAGAGCAGGGCAGATGCAGCGCGGTTAGTCCGCCTCAATCTATCGCTGGTTGAGCGAGTGATTGCCCTGGGAAATCCTGCAAACCAAAGCTAAGTCCGCGATGCAGAGCGCTTTGTTACTGTCGTCCAGGCTGCGATCGCCATATTGCACTTATTAGGGTCAGGTTCGGCACAGTAGGCAATGCACTGAAGCTGGTCGAGTAAAAGGAAAATCGCAGGGTCGGGTAAACAATAGAGCACCACTGCATCACCCCCATCCGTTGAGCCTTCGATAATGCTCTCAATGGCCTCACGCAGCACATTTAAGTCAAAATCAACATGCAGATGGGTTGTGAAGGTGAAACAGCTCTGAAAGGGCGTGGCGAATGAATCTGGGAGCAGTTGAGTTCGAGAGGGGGGAAACTCTAGTAATAAAGCGGTCTTTTGGGGTAGGCGTTTGAGGAATTTAGGGTCTGTTGGCTGTCCACAGTAAAGAATGTGGAGTCCTCCAAGTCGCCAGGTCTGCCCTGCTTCAACCGATTTTGCCTTGCTGGTAATTAGGTCTCTGTTGATTTTGAATGCAGGGGTCTGATCTGGGGATTTCTTGAGGCGTTCACGTTGACCTGATTTGAGCGGTTTTTTTGCTTCAGGTGTGGTCACAGAAACGGGTATAGTTTGAGGCACCTCAACTTGAGGCTCCCAGTCAATCTCTTGCTGAGGTGGAGTCTCCTTGACAGAGGGACTGCGATGGAGTGTTTTGGGGTCATGTCCCAGGTGTCTCCTACGGAGGTCTTCTGCAACGACCTTCGTAATTGATTGACCTTGTTTTGCTAAATGGAGCGCTTCTTCTCTGGCCTCTTCAGGAGTGGTGGGTGCAGAGAGGATATAGAGTGCGGAAGCCCCAATATTGAGATCTGACACGGTGTCAAGCGTAAAGGTTTCAGCAGCACGAATCATGCGCTGAGCGGTTCGGTAATGCCAACCAAATTCAGACTCACACCAGAGCGCCCATTGGCCATAAGGTAGGAGATCTTTGACTTCCTGGAGAATCAGCCCTGTCTTAACCACGTTTTCCACGGTTTGGCGCATTAATGCCTTAACTTCGGCAGTTTTCTCGATAAGAAAAGCCGAAGTGTCACGGTCGAGAGCGGAGTAATCGAACAGCGGCAAAGTCTCGGACATAAATCGGGTTAAACGCTAAGTGCTTTGTAAAAGCATAGCGGTACACCCTTAAATTGACATACTCTCTGCCACACTGCGACGGCGTAATCGTCGTGGAGATGTTGGGATAGGTTCAGGTTCACTCGCTCTGCCTGAGCTGATAATTGGGATAGCTGATCTTTTGGGGGTAGGCTTTGGGACTGATACAACCTGTTGTTGTTGTTCTAGCTTGGCCTGTCGTTCGGCTTCAGCGGCTTCCAGTTGCTGCAAGCGTCTCAGTTCATTCGCTTCGGCCTGCACAGACTGGACGAACCAGGACAGCCGCGCTTGAAGCAGGCGTTCAGTATCGGCCTTAAACCCGTCGCAAAGCGCTTCTAATGTCTCGCTGGGCAAATCTGTAGGGGGCGACAATGAAGGCATCAAGAAACCAAGCATCTCGTGTGCAGTATCCGAGGCGATCGCCTGAATCACCTCGGAGAGATTCTGAGTCGTTGGATGGGTGAGTTGAGCCATAGAAGACCTACAACAACATTTTGGACAGGGTAGCAAATTGAGAGAGTTAACGTGGAAAAACGATTTTATCGGCTGGCAGGTTAATTTGATGCGACTCACCATTGAGCGTATACGCAACATCAACCGCAGTCACGATGCCTTCAACATTCACCTGTTGACCCTCGATTTCAACGGGTAGGACAACGCGGATTGGATCATTAGATGCCTTATTAGCAGTAGATTCGGACATATTCACCTCTCTTGAAATTTCATCGACAAGTTCAACCCAATTGGGATGCAGGGTAAATCTTACGCCTGGATGCCCCTCTACATCTACTCTAAGCCAGCCGTCATCGGAAATATTCCAAACCTTGGCGATTTCCCCACACCACTCATCTTGTCCCATCTGACGACGCAGGATACGGACGCGATCACCCATTGTGTAGGTGGATTGAGCTTGAATCTGTTCTGGGATGGCGGAATCTGGAAGCGAGTCGTCAGGCATGATTTCGACCATAACCTCTATGATGGCATGTTCTGGGCGAAGGTTAGACTCGTTAACATAGCTTATGCTGGTCACGTTTATCAGGTTTGCTTCATCCATGCTTCCTTCGTTCGAGGGTGCAGAAATTTTCTGGTTTGAGGAAAAGCTTTTTTCCTTTTTATGGCGAGAAATAATTTCCTTGGCAAGCTGCAAGCTTACTTTTTCACCTTGCTTGGCTCGGTTAACAGCTTCCTGTCTTGCTGAATCCGGTGTTTGAATCTCAGATAGAAGATAAAGTGCAGAAGGAGCGATCTCTAGTTGCGACAATTTGTCGCAACTGAACTGTTGAGCAACTTGAATAAATCTATTAGCTTGTCGAGGATGCATTCCTAGTTCAGTCCGCAGCCAGTCATGGAACAAACCATACTTGAGCTTTTGCTTGACAGCTTGTAGCTCCTGACCGATTACAATTATTTCCTGGACTGTTTTCACCAGACGGGTCTGAATTACTTGGGCATGACCTTTGACAGCAGTTCGAGTTTCTTCATCTAATGCAGCGTAATCAAAATAGTGATTTTGAGGAGTAGAACTCATACGTCTACCCCTAAGACTGATAAATTGATCATGATTCGTCTCTGTTAGCTCATGTAGTTGCACTAAGCGGATCAGGCGATCGCGGTGTCTTTCCAAGGAGACGCGGTCGCCAAAGCCATTAACTCAAAGGTGTTTCTGACAGTGTTTCTGACAGTGTTTAGGTTGTCACTGTTGAAGCTTTAAAGAGCTTTCTGCTTAAGCGTCTGTAGAAGTATCCGCCTCAGCTTTGGATAGAGAGTTGTTCATTGCATGTTCTAGTTCCTCAAAATTACATTGGTAAAGACGCATTAAACCTGAGATGACCTCGAAACGAGGTACAGAGCGCCCGTGTTCCCAGTTGCGGATCGTGGATTCGCTGACGCCGAGTTGGGAGGCTACATCCACTGTTCTAAGATTTTGTTTTTCACGTAACTGCCTCATATCCATTATCGAGAAATCATCTCCAGTATACGTCAATATATTGCGCAATATATTGACGGTGTTAATATGTTGACGGTAATATTAAATCACGATCACCATGAGTGTTGCCCTGTCATGAGAAGTACGATTTTTGATTGAAGTCGGGCGAGTATTCCAAAAAGCAATCAGTTAAAAAATTGGAGAACTCCAATGCCAGAACAAGTTTGTGGCAGATGTTTGGATTTTGACAGTATCCACCAGTGTTGTCAGGTGCGGATTGAAGCAGGCAAGCCTTGTTCCTACCTAGCAGTAACAGCCACCACCTCAGCGTGCTTCGATTTCAATGATGTCCAAAGCGTTCAATTGCCTGGGTTTGTGCGCTTAAGCGATCGCCTCAAGCGGCGGCTCATGTAAGTCAAATTGTCCATCTTCAACAGTTCACAGCAAAAATTTAAAAAAGGGGGTCAGCATGACCAGATCGAACCGAAATTCTGCCTTGTATGACGATGTAGACAGTATGGGCCTGTACCTACGCGAGATTGTTAAGCGGCCCTTGCTGAGACAAGAGGAAGAAATTGAGTTTGGGCGGCAAGTGCAGCGTCTGATAGCCTTGGAAGCAATTCGAGAGCAGTTGGTTGAGCAGGGAAACAGTATCCCAGACTTCAAAGATTGGGCGATCGCAGCAGAGCTAGAGCCACTGCAACTAGAGCGCTTGTTGCTCCAAGGCCGTAGAGCGAGACAGCTAATGATCGAATCCAACATCAGATTGGTGGTGTCGGTTGCTAAGAAATTCCAGAATCGAGGCTTGGAATTGCTCGATTTGATCCAAGAAGGCACTATCGGTCTAAACCGAGCGGTTGAAAAGTTTGACCCATCACTAGGGTACAAGTTCTCGACCTATGCAACGTGGTGGATTCGGCAGGCTATCTATCGTGCAATATCGGAGAAGAGCCGTCAGATCCGTATCCCTGTTCACCTTTGGGAAAAGATGGTGCGCTATAGGAAAGTCTACGGTCGGCTGCAGCAGGAGCTGGGAAGACAACCCACGATGCAAGAGTGGTCAGAGGCAGTGGGCTGCACTGTGGAAAAGCTGCGCGAAACTGTTCAGTATTTCACAACCCCAACCTCGCTAGATCGGCTTGTCGGATTGCAGGAAGATGCAGCTATCCAAGACTTTATCGCTGGCGAGGATAAGCCAGAACAATATCTGGAATTGGTTGATCTACGTGATCAGGTCGCCTCACTGATGGAAGGTTTGGACAAGCGCCAGCAGTATGTAATTGCGGAGCGATTTGGCCTCAACGGTGGCCGCGAAAAGACCCTGGCGGAAATTGGGAATACACTTAACCTGTCTCGCGAACGAGTGCGCCAGGTTCAGAGTAGTGCGTTGAAGCAAATCAAAAGTCAGGTAGCCAAA
>DATNQK010000346.1:0-8598 GCA_036704065.1 Stenomitos sp. | reverse complement strand
CCTCTCCGCCAGTAATAACAACGGGTTACAGCAAATGGCTGTAACCCGTTTTTTTTTGTCTGAGTGACTAAGTGTGAACGTTAGTGTGAACGTTGATCAATTTGCTTGCAAGGTGCTAGCTGGAAGGAATTTAGGAGTTCTTCACTAATTCGGCTGGGAGATCCTATCGCAAATCACCATAAAAAATGCGAAAACAAGGAACTGGACTTTCACCAAATCTTTTTGCAAATCACCAACGCTTGACGAGTTCTCGGTGTCTGAGCCATGGGCGATGCCATGCCTTTTTTTCAGCAAATTATCCAAGAAGTCTTCATATAAAGATTTCTTATCAGGCTCTTCGGGATTCGGACCAATATTGAATTTTGCCAAATTGATAGTGTAAGGGAAGGTTTTCGTGTTTGTAATAATTTCCGTCCTGAGTTCGTCATGCAGGTTGTTTAAATCAGTTGGGGTGTCGCTGAAGACAATTTCAATACTGGAATGTTGAATTTTTTTAAAAAAACCGCGCACCCCGAAATTTTCACAAATCTTCTCAATAACGTTTGGTGAGGGGTTCTTGTTATTGTTTCCAAACTGGTTTTGGCTTAGGAAAGCCTCGACTTCAAATTTGGTGTCCAAGGCATCAAACACCGCGATAAGTTTTTTTGTTCTTTGTTCGATGTCTTTTGGATCATCTTCTTTTTGGGCAACGAACGGTCTGCAAAAGGTCCTTCTAACCTGAAGGGGTGCATCCGAAAACTTACTAAATTTATTCAAATCTTGTACTATGGCTTTAGCTGTCTCCTTAATGATCCCTTCAAAATGAGATACGAGCAACAATGATGTGCTTCTGCAGACAGCATGATATAAATCAGAGCTCTTTTCTTCTTCAGCGTTTGCTAATTCCAGCAAGACATTCACTTCGTTCCATCGCCCATCTAAAGATGCAAAAAGTTCAGAAATGAATGTGCCAGCCATCAGCCAATCACCTTTTGAGCCATTTCTATTCTTGTTTTTACCTTGTCCCGATCATTAACACTACCACTGACAGCCTCAAAAAACTTGGGGTTGGAAAACAGTTTTGTAAATTTCGGGGCTAGAGTTTTTGACACTTTTTTACCGTCGGCAATCCTCATTGCAACTGTGATGCTAAGCGCGTCATACACTGCGGCATTAAATTTTGACATTCTTTCCATGTTTTTGTCGATATATCGATACTTTGCAAAAGCCTCAGTTCCAAAAGCGGTAAGAATGTTATCGAAGGTCCGGTTAAATAGGTCTTCCATCTTCTGAAGTTCATTAGAGGAAAGCTTGTTCATCCTGTCCATTTCGTCATTTAAAAAATGCTTGAAGCCCTTTTTGAGTTTTCTGTAATTTTCGTTCCCAAGAGCGAAAAAACGAAGAACTAACTCTACATCCTCCATTTTCTTTACTTTGGAGTTAATTTCTGGGGAGTCATTATTGATCTGCAGCAGTGTCCGGAAGGAATCCCTTTTCGCTAGCTCCTTTATCAAGTCATTGAAAGGACCTCGCGAAACTGCGTTCCTTAGCTCTTGTGCCTCAAGCTTTACCGATCCAGAATTTAATCTTTCAAAGATGTCATATTTTACTTGCTCATCAACGGTTGAATCTATGCGTAAGCATTTGATCGTCCGTTCCTCAAGCCTTCTTATGAGAAAAGGAGGCAAATCCTCATATTTATATCCATCCAATTCGCCAAGCGTCTCCAAGCCAATCAAGCGATATTTGTTGTCAAAGAATCGAACAATTGCCGACAATCTTTGTTGGCCATCAATTACAGAATAACGAGCTTCATTCTCATGGGTCTCTTCGTCAACATCGATATCCTGGGATAAATAAATAAGTGGGATAGGGATGTTCAGGATCAAACTCTCGATCAGTCTAGATGATGTGTGATCTTTCCACCTATGGCGACGCTGGTATTCTGGATCGAGTTTTATGGTCTTTTTCTTAATCTTTTTTACCAGTGTTTCCAAATCGTATTCAATGTTCTGGGTTTTTACGGTCCTTTCCCGCGCTTTTTGCTGCAAATCAGATAAGTCATTTTGGAATTTTTCCATCGGAGTCTCCAATAGATGCCTAAACGGCATAAGCAATTAATTAAATAGGGATAAATAACCACGCTGATGTAGAAAAGTCAATTTGATTCTGGCTGGTTGGGGGTCTGTATCCATTTTGGAGGGGGCCAGGTGCGGACAGTTCCTGAGAGGAGTTTGAAGAGTTTATTTAATGAGGCATTTCGAGGGGGGGCTACAGATACTGGTACAACGTTTCTCGACTGATTCCTAGATCCCTTGCAATCTTTGCCTTCTTTTCCCCTCTCTCTACACGCTGCTTTATCGTTGCAATCTGTTCGTCCGTCATTGATCTTTTCCGGCCCTTAAATACACCTTTGGCTTTAGCAATCGCAATGCCTTCCATTTGACGTTCACGGATAATCGCCCTCTCGAATTCAGCAAAAGCCCCCATGACTGAAAGAAACAGGTTGGATATCGGTGTGTCATCATTTGCAAAGGTCATATTCTCTTTGATGAATTGAACCTTAACACCCCTACCAGTCAGTTCTTTAACAAGCCGCCTGAGGTCGTCAAGGTTTCTGGCAAGTCTGTCCATGCTGTGAACCAGCAGAGTATCTCCCTCTCTCACGTACTGCATCATCTCAATCAATTGTGGCCGGTTGGTGTCTTTTGCAGACACAGATTCTGTGAAGCACCTGTGGAGTTTGAAACCTGTCAATTGATTCTCTTGCCTCTCGGTGTTCTGATCGGCGCTTGATACTCTGATGTACCCAACAAATTGCCCACTCATGGTATACCCCCTTCATTTAAAGTAACTGTCAAAATAGAGTCTAAGGCCTATGGCAAAACGTGTCAAGTAATGGATATTATGGACTTTTTTCTGACGTGAATGGGGTGTTTTTGATGTGTTGAGGTAGGGTATACCTAAACTGCACAGATTTTTATCCACCATTAATTTTATTGTTTTCCAGCCAATGGTAATTTATTCTGAAAAATGTTTAACATATAAATAATGGGGTTCCACTGTGCATAGAACGAAACGTTTTATTCCAATCTTAATTATCAGTCTAATCGTTATCCCCTTGGCAGCAGCAGGTGAAGGAATGTATTCACTGAACAAGCTGACGACAGTTTCCGTAAGAAACACAAAGTTAATCTGTGTAAAATTTAGCCCTGACGGTAGTCAGTTTGTCACAGGTGGTGAAGATAAATTGGTGACGCTTTGGGACACAGCATCGGGTCAACAGATAAAAAACTTTAAAGGCCATAAGGATGATGTTCAATCGGTGATATTCTCCAAGGATGGGAAAATGATTATCTCTGGAGATAGAGGAGGAAACATCATTGTTTGGGATTCACAGAAAGGCAATAAGCTCCAAGAAATCAAATTAAGTGACGATATCAATCAAATGTCCATCAATGGCAATCATTTGGCTGTAGCAGTCAACAGCAAGAAAATTAACGTTATTGACCTCATGTCACAGCCGACGAAAATAACAGGCCTCGAAGGACACAAAAACGATATTAAAGCTGTAACATTTACTCGTGATGGTTCTCTCCTTGTAACAGGAAGCGATGACAAGAGTATTATGCTATGGGATCTTTCGAAAGGCAAAATGACAAAGGAATTGAAGGGTCATGCCGACGATATCCTGTCAGTGGCGCTATCTTCAAATGGGAAACTTCTCGCTAGTGGATCTGATGATAAACGAGTCCTTATCTGGGATTTAGAAACTTCTGCCATAAAAAAAACTTTGCTGCACTCTAACAAAGTTGTCCGTGTTGCATTTATTGAAGGAGATAAAACCTTATTATCTGCTGAGGGGAATGGGGATAAAAAATGTAGGATTAGGTTTTGGGACGTTGAAAGCGGAAGCAGTATCTTTTCAGAACGTGGTGACTGCTCTTTGACTGATATTGATTTGAATCCTGATGAAAACCTGATTGCCGTGGCAGCAAAGAATGTAAGTATCTATAAAAGAATACCAGCAGTTTCACAGGAAATAGAACCTGACCCAAACGGTCCTCTAGAATTTACAGAGGTTGTTCAGGTTCCAAACGCTAAAGCGACCGAACTGTTTCCTCTAGCTCATGAATGGTTTGTAAATACCTTCGTGAGCGCTAACAATGTCCTTCAGATGATTGATAAGGAAAATGGCATCCTCATTGGTAAAGGTTCAATTTCTTATGAACCCAACACTTTCATGTCAAGCTCTCTATTAAGAGGGTGGATTCAGTTTACAGCTAAAGTCATAGTCAAAGATGGAAGGTACAAATTTGTCTTCACAGATTTTCGCCATTCGGGCTCGCCAGCAGTATTTACAGGGCTTGGTAGACCCATTCTTTCAAATGCTATAATTTACGGTCTTTTGACCAATTCTGAATCACCGCCTGATGGCATTCTTTACAGAAAAAGTGTTTGGGAGCATATGAAAGAGGTTGCTAGCATCTCCGCAAATGAAATGGCGGACTCCCTCCGAACGCAGATGAATAAACCTTCAAAGAACAAAACTGATTGGTGAGAAGCTGGCTAGAAAATGGTCGTAAAAAATCTACCCTACCGCTTGTTTTAAGAGCATATGCAAGAGAATCTACGCATCATTAGCTAGGAGAGCGTCTGAGGGGAATGGAGGGGCTTTTTTGATGCTCTTTAGAGCAAATAGAATGTTATCTAATAACCCCCCGCACACTTTTATGATCGAAATCCATCTTGGCAAAGTGTGAGGGATCACCATAACCATCATTTTCTTTGACATCACCATTTTCCAGACTTTTCAATGCCCTTGAGAGCCTAGCGACCTCTCTCGTAAGGTTCAATATATCGGCAAGCTTGGAATTAGCCTTTCGACTCGTTGCCATCTTTGAAAGAAGCTTGGAAACATCTCCCAAAGCATCTTCTGCCGCAGAAAAATTTTTATTGCTGTTCTTCGCCTTGATCGTCATTACCTGTCTCCTCACCATTGTTATTATTCCTGTTAATATTGTGATGGTTGAAATGATCATCAAACGCCCATTGACGTTGAATGTAACAATCATATCTCACAAATAGTACACGAACGAAACACAAATAATTGGTGAAAAAACAAGGTCTTAAAGAAATAATTATATCCTTTGCACTACCGTCAGCTTTCCATTGATGATCTTTAGTTGCTGGGCAAATAAAAAAAGAAATATATACACATTCGTGCTTAATCTTTTATCTCAGTGACTCGCCATTCGCTCTCCATTTTCATCATTTCGGCAAGCATGCGTTTTTTTAAAACCTGAAACTCTGGAATTTTTGCGACGCATTGCCTCACGTTTTTTAACTGCCTTGGGGCTGCATATTCAAGCAAGAAGGTGCCATTCTGGTTTTTATTATTTACCGTAGAATAACTGGGCCAATCCCAATATTTAGGGAGGTTCTTTGTCTTGAAAAATCGAAAATCATACAGATTCTTGTTTAGATGATAAATCTTACAGTCGGTTAGAAGATCCGTTAAGGACACAATCTCATGTTTAACCAGATCCGGTCTTGATGCGGTGTACTCAAGCCTGACCCTGTTCAGGTCTTTGAACCGCCAACCTTTGGTTTTTCGGCCCTTGTGTACGTAGGATATTTTATTATGGTCATTGCCGCGCTCATATACTTTGAGGACGTCTTTTTTTGCGTAATAAGTCGAATTCATTCTTGATCCTATGACAGAATCGGGCAAGGGATCGTGCTCATAGAATTCAGGTTCATTTTTGTATGGTGTGTATAAAGACCGTTTTATCATCATGTACAAGTTCTCAACCTCATTTGGTTTTCTACAAAACAGGTCAATGGCGTACTCTATTTTTGATGTCTCTAAACCAGGGATAGTTACATTGATGTATGTTAGGAATGTCTTGAGGTCTTTTGCTGTCGCATCGTCTTTTGGGACCAGTTCAATTATAAACAAAGGGTACTCATCTTTGATTCTATGGATAAAAACAGATAAGGTGCCACAGGTCGTTTTTATGACAAGTTGGTTTTTGAAACCGATGAGCCGCTTGGCGGCAAGCTTTTTCGGGTTGTAGCTTAAGTTGCTAAAAAGACCCTTGAAAAATCCATATAAATCATCTGGGCCTTCGAGTTCGGACGGGTAAAAAAGGGCTATGCGATGTAGCCTTGCTTTGATTTTAAAGACATCCTCAATTGCCGACCGTGTAAACCCGTCAACAAAGGCTTTTGCAAGTTGTAAGCTGTATTTACTAGGGTCTTTTCTGTACCTTTGGCTGTTTGTCAGTTTCGTCACGCAACCACCCCTTTTGATTCGATGATCTCAGCTAACCTATCCGACCACTTTTCTAGCGCCGCCATTTTCTCTTTGCTGTAGTCATAGCGATTGTAGACGTGTCCGACCCCAGCTTTTTGTTTGCTTATGTGATTCTGTACGCGATCAATGATGTCTCCAGATATTCCAAGTTCTGCAAGCATTGTCGCTGTTGTACGGCGCAGGTCATGGGGGACGAAATGAGCTATCTTCAGCTTGTCCGTTACAATGCTGGCTGCGGTATGTGGCAAATTTTTCTTAATGCTGGTTGTCATTGTCCTGACCTCAAATGGTTTCCCGCCCTTAGCCGACGATTCGAAGATATACCCTTTCTTGTCCCCGATGATCTCAAGGGCTATATCAGTCAGATAAACACGGTGTGCTTGCCTATTCTTTGAACGTGACACTGGAATGGTCCACCATCTTGCGTCAATTTCATTTGAGTGCATGCCAATGACTTCACCAGGTCTTTGCCCAGTGATGAGAATCATCTTGAGAGCTTTTTTAATGCTGGGATGCATGTCAGCGGTTTCAAGATTCACCCATAGCGTTCTTATTTCCTCGGCATTTAAAACTCGCTCTCGCGAGTGTTCTTCGTTGGGCATTTTCATGCCGAGAAAAGGATTTGATTCGATTAAATGACATTCTACAGCATAGCTGAACATCCCTCGAACATATGCAAGTGTTCGATTTGCCATGATGAGCGAGCCCCGCTCTTTTATTTCATTTAGCAAAGGCCTTAGGTCAGGTCTTTTCACATCTGTGATCTTCCACTTTCCCCAACGGGGTATGATTTCTTTTTTAAGGACTCGCTCAGTTTCTTTCCAGCCACGAGTTTTTTGCTTTGCATAATCCCGAATGTAATCATCCACAAAATCAGAAACGAAAGGGGTCCGGTCCCGGTCTTGTCTAAGCTTGTCTTTCTCGATGAGCGGATCTTTCCCATCTAGAACGGCTCTCCGAGCCGTTATATATTTATCTTTTGCCTCCTTAAGCGTAACGCCACTTTTATGGTTGTTGTCCCGATATATGCCCAAATTAAAAAATCTGCGTTTGCCACAATAATTGTAGGCGTAGAAGAATTTTTTAGTTCCATTCGGTAGGACTCGAACACCGAAACCGTGGGTATTGCTTTCACGGTAGTCTGTTACCTTGCCAGTCGGCTTTAGGGTTGATATAAAAAAATCGGTGAATCTGTCAGTTGATGACATCCTCCACTCCTGATTTTAAAAAGTGTGAACTTTAGTGTGAACGTTCTGGTCGTGCTTACAAACCGATATCAACGTGATATCATAATGCAATTATAGTGCAATAAAAATTTCATATATGTTCAATATAACAGGGATAAATTGTTTTTGGAAGGATTTTAATTTGAGTGATCTGTCTAGGGATAAAATGATTGGATACTTGACTCGAAATCAGGTGTACGTTTGCGCGTACCTAGGGTTCGAATCCCTACCTCTCCGCCAGTAAAAACAATGGGTTGCAGCACATCGCTGTGACCCATTTTTTTATGTGCTGCGAGCACGGGTGAAGGTTTTGTTCCCGACTTCTTTCTAGATTGGAGTTCCTGGGGGAGGGGTCTTGCCTTTATCATTTGATGAATGGTACTTTTTGCACTTCTATGCCCTTGAAGGGCCAGAGGGGACGGGGGATGATGATAGCATTCAAAAGCATCCTTAAGAAGGCGACACAGCCGAAGGCCTGGCTGGCCTGGGTCATGCTGCTGGCCGGTCTGCTGATAACCGTCTCGGCAACCTGTCTTTTGTCTCACTCTCACTATCCCACCGATTACACTGCTCATGGCTCGGTCTGGCTTGCCATCACAGGTGGCTGCGCCGTCAGTTTTCTGCTCTTCGGACTGGTCCTCTCCCTTCTCACCACCCGCTCACGGGAGCGGCAACTGGCCGATGCGCTGACGGCTGAACTGCGGGAAAGCGAGACCTTCACGCGCGATATCGTCAACTCCCTGGCTGCCACCATTGCGGTGCTCGGACCGGATGGCACGATCATGGAGGTCAATGCTCCCTGGCGTACGTTCGCGCGGGAGAACGGCGCCTCGGCTGAAGCTCGGGACTACGTCGGTGTCTCGTACCTGGGCGTGTGCGATGCGGCGGCAGAGGAGGAACCGACTGCCGGAGAGGCCGGCAGGGGAATTCTGGCGGTCCTGGAGGGGGTGCTGCCTGAGTTCAAACTCGAATACCCCTGCCATTCGCCTAACGAGCAGCGCTGGTTTCTGATGCGGGTCACGCCGTTGAGCGGCGGACGCCATGGCGCGGTGGTCTCCCATTCCGTGATCACCC
>DATNQK010000345.1:0-2010 GCA_036704065.1 Stenomitos sp. | reverse complement strand
GTGCAGGTAGACCGGGCAGCGGGCGGTGGGGTTGCTGTGCGGGGTGGGCATGGTGGGTGCTCCGTGTGGTGGTCATGGAGCAGATTAGCTAAGGCTAAATTGTTTTGCAATAGCAAATGCTATTATCTTCGCGCGGCAGTTGCCTCCTGCCATTAGATGTGCCTGATGAGATAATTTTCTGTGATTGAAGGAGGCCATCGTTAGTGTGATGGCATCCTTCAGATTGGTGGCGTTGGTGGGGAGATAAGTTTATCTAGGACGCTGTTTCAGAAGTGGTCCTCGGACGGTCTTTGTCCATGCCTCTGAGAAAGGGGAGCGTTTAGTTTCTGCAGAGTTATCTTCTTTTAGGTCTGCTGGTTTCTGTTTATTGAAATAAATTATGGAAAGGCCAAATGATTCTGTGCGGTCGAGGTCTTTGCATAGTGAATCAATGTCAAGATTGATTCTTGGGACTGAGCCGCATGACCATAGCCCCCAGTTCCCGATGTCTAACTCTAGATTCATCCTGCTCCAGAGTGTGCGCGGAACGTTGCCAGGGGATACTAGTTCGTCAACGTCGGCTTTGCGGATTAGGATTCTTCGGCCAATTACACCTATAGGTGAAAAGTAACCCGAGTTGGGTACTGAGTAGTGGTGGTCTGCTATCGATCTTCTAATGAACTGTGTTCTGCTACCCTTGGTTTTTGTTATTTCTGGTACAGCTATGTAGTACTTGGCCCATTCTGATAGTTTCTGTGAAAGGTATGCGCCGCGCTTGGTTGCTAGATCTACAGCATCTATTACGATGCTGTCAATTTGTTCGTCCCTAATTAGGGTGGCGTCTGTTGGTATTATTCCTTTTTTTGAGATTATTACTGGCGAGAGCTTGATTTTATATGATTCTCTGTTAAGTCCAGTTATTTTTGGGTCTATCGATTTTTTTATGTTTTCTTCGTTTATTCCGGGCTTTAAATGCTCGAATTCTTCAATTAATTTTCTTGTAAAGAATTCTGATATGTCATCTGATAGCTCTTTTTCAAATCCGGTTTTGTCTCCAGTAAAGTCGTCGCGCTGCAAATTTATTGGGAGTCTTCCGTCAGGGTCAAATATAGCTATGCTGGGGATGTCGGCAATTATTTCTGATAATTCTTCAGATATTTCAGTGCGTGGCATTCTGTATGCATGAGTTGTTATTTTGAAGCCATTGCATATTGTGATGTTGTCTGAGCGGGTCCGGTGGTTGAATATCTTTTTGTAGCTCCATAATATGTCGTCGTAGTCATTTGCTGTTATTCTACGCCATTCTGTGTTTTCTATTTCTGAGTCGCAGTTAGGGGTTGTGATTCTTTGTGCTAAGTGCTTTTGCTCTTTGGTGTTTATGACTCTAACTACGCTAGGGCTGTCAAGGCAGTACCAGTCCCACCGGTCTTCATTTTGGGCTAGGTTGAATGCTGTCTCGGCAGAAAGTAATATTTCAATTTTTGTTCCAAAATGGAAATTGCATGGGGTTACTTCGATAGATTCTTCACCTTGTCGACATGTAAAAGTTATTGCGCTTTCTTCCTTGTTTGAAATTGAGCGGGTTGTTACCCTGATTTCAGGGCCAAGAAGGAATGCAGCTAATAAGCCGATTCCGAATCGACCAGTCCGGTGAACTGTGGAGTGACCTTCGGCTTCATGAATGCTGCGCCACGCGTCGCTGCGTCTAAAGGATGCACCAATGTTGAGTAGATATTGATCTACTACATCCGGTGTCATCCCTACACCGTAGTCTTCGACGATTAAGGCTGCCTCCCCGTCTTCTGGGATGCTCAGGGTTACTACTACGTCATTTTCTGGCGTGATTTTATGGTCTGCAATTCCTTTGGATATTAAGTCGTTGCGCTCTCTGCAGGCATCAACTGCGTTTTGAACTAGCTCGCGAACGCCAATCTCAGGAGAGTTTCCATAAAGTGGTGCTGCTAACAAGTCCATCAGTTCTGCGCTGGCAGTCTTAAATTTAAATTCGCGAGGGAGATAGTTTGGGTTTCG
>DATNQK010000344.1:0-2543 GCA_036704065.1 Stenomitos sp. | reverse complement strand
ACAAGCAACCCAAAGCTGGCGATTCCAGCCTCTTCCTCGGTATGGCTAGAAGTATTAATCCCAGAGCTGGAAGACCTGGTACAACCTCTCCTTACAATATCGACATCGAGAAGTCTGTTCCTTACCGCAAGCGTTAATAGTGCCTTGCAACCTTTAGAGCAACCACCAACTCTTGCGTTGAAGCGTTGTTCTTGAGTTTTTATGCATTGCAAACTACCCCTGCAAAGTCCTCTACTTTTGTGTATCGGCCTTTGCAGGGGTAGTTTGTTATAAGAGGAATTTGTAGATTGTGCGCTTTCAGGTAAGCCTGATTGCACGGGTTAAGGACGCCAAGGAAATTGCCGAAAATCTGGCGATCGCTTATCTAGAAATGCATTTTTCCCTTCTGCGCTTTCTTCGAGCATGTAATACAGTAGGGTGGCATTGCCTGCAAGTTCCTGTACCCCAGCTTGGCCATCACAATCGGCATTGAATGCAGATTTGAGGCAACGGATGGCGAGAGGGCTTTTTTCTAAGACTTCTTGTGCCCAACGCACACCTTCTGCTTCCAACTGGTCGACAGGTACAACGGTGTTAACGAGGCCCATATCTAAAGCCTCTTGAGCGGTGTATTGACGGCACAGGAACCAAATTTCCCTTGCTTTTTTCTGCCCGACAATGCGAGCTAAATAGCTGGCACCAAATCCTGCATCAAAGCTGCCTACCTTTGGCCCCGTCTGGCCAAACACAGCATTGTCTGCGGCGATGGTTAAATCGCACAGTAAGTGCAAGACATGGCCGCCACCAATGGCATAGCCTGCCACTAGGGCAATCACGACTTTAGGAATCGAACGGATTAAGCGCTGGAGGTCTAATACATTGAGGCGAGGAACACCATCGTCGCCTACGTAACCCGCTTCGCCTCGAATACTTTGGTCCCCACCGGAACAAAAGGCATATTTGCCGTCGCTATGGGGGCCTATGCCAGTGAATAGAATGACGCCAATGGACGAGTCTTCTCTGGCATCAGCAAACGCGTCGTAGAGTTCAAAAACGGTTTTAGGGCGAAAGGCATTGCGCTTATGGGGCCGATTGATGGCAATCTTAGCAATGCCATCAGCTTTGTAATAAAGAATATCTTCGTAGGACTTGACGGCTTGCCAGGTCAAAGTCATAGCGCATTTCCAACAGGGGGTCGGGCTGTATTATACCTGCCTGCGTACCCCCACTTTGAAGTACGGAAACGGAATTAAGCCGAGGTGACTTCTGCCAGCTCAATTACCAAGCCTTCGTAGGTCTTCACTAAAAAATTGAGTGGTTCGTCGCGTCGGATTTTGAATTTAACGTAACGGCTTTGTACCCTGAGTAGAATTTGCTCTAAACACTCGTGGTCAAAACAGACATGGCGCTGCCGATTTTTTTCGCCTAAGCTTGCCCCTGCAATGACGTGCAACTGTACATTTTTCTTGAGTTGATACCAAAGTCCATCGCTGGCTTTGGCCCCAGTGGCTGTGGCCGTGGGGCTAGAAAAATTTGTGGGCATGTAGATAGGATCAACCGCTGACAGCCCTAGTGTCTGTTCGTAGTTGTAGTAGTAATGCAGCGGTACCTCAGCAGCCGTTAATTGCAGGTCGCCTTCATAAAACTGACGTGCAATGTCAAGATCTGACACCATCAAGGTATGGACTTTAGGCGCACTCGATAAAAACATCCACATTGCGCCTGCATAGGCGACAAGGAGCATGACCATGACGCCTTGGGTAGACATCAGGCTATCAAGGGGCAGCATGGGCCAAAATGCCGCGACAAAGGTACTCCAGGAGGGGATGACGACGGATTCAGGGGCAATCAGCATTGGCGCATTATCTGATGGTGTTTATGCGTATCGAACCTATCGCACAAGGTTGGAAAAGACAATGTGCAGTTTGGGTTTGTTTTTATTATAGAAACCCTTGGATGAAACACTAATAATCCATTAGTATGCCCTACGATGCTACGGCGCAACCTCACGTCCAAACTTGATGAAGGCTTTCATTCGCATTCTTGGCATAGATCCTGGTTTGGCCTCTTTAGGCTATGGGGCGATCGCATTGTCTACCTTAAAGAACGACCACCCTCCCCAGCTCCTTGACTTTGGCATTATTAAAACACCCGCTAAAACAGAAATGGGCGATCGCCTGTGTACCATCTACGAGGACTTGAATACCATCATCAGTCAGTTTCAACCCGATCTAGTTGCCATTGAGAAGCTCTTTTTTTATCGCATGGGCAACGTGATTTTAGTCGCCCAAGCGCGTGGGGTTGCTAACTTGGTTATTGCCCAACATCAGCTTGCATTGATGGAATTTACACCTGCACAGGTAAAGCAAGCGCTCACTGGCTATGGCAATGCCAACAAGAGTGCAGTGCAGTCGGCTGTGGCACGTGAACTGAACCTGGAAACCATTCCTCGGCCTGATGATGCAGCCGATGCCCTGGCCCTAGCGTTAACAGCTCGACTCCAACTTTGAGGGCAACTTTAAAGAATTAACCGTATATTTTATGGGTGGGCTCGTTGTCTATAC
>DATNQK010000343.1:0-3885 GCA_036704065.1 Stenomitos sp. | reverse complement strand
AAATCGATGGTTGCCCCAATGGCAAAAATGATATTTACAGAGGTTAGATACTGTCGATAGCGACAGATCCACTTTTCTTGCTTTGGTGCCCCTAAACCAACAGCTAAAACCGTTGCACCCGAGTGATTAATGCGCTGGATGATGCGTAAATTCTCTTCCTCATCCATATCAAAATCTAGCGGTGGAGAGTAGGCATCAACAACCATTCTTCGTCCTACTTTTTGATTGATATTATGCTGAGCCATAACGGCTGCATGTCCCATACCGCCAAGTAAGAACATTGTGATATCAGAATTATACTTATGGTATTGGTAAAAAGCTGGAAATAAATCAGAGCCCGAAATCTTCTCTTGAATTGGCGTTCCTAACAAACGTGAAGCAAAGAATAATATTTGGCTATCGCATAGCTTATAGTCCGCAACACTATAGGCTTCACTAAATTCTTTCGTTTTACGCACATTCACAAGATGATCGACATTTGGCGTAAAAATTGTCCCTTTTTTAAGCGTCGGCAAAAATTCATCAATAGAAATATTGTCAAGGGGCACACCCAAAATATCTACCTTTCCTGTTAAACACAAGTCAGGGCTAGGCGGTTTAAGGTGATAACCTTGCACAGGTCCAAATCTTAGTTTTTCTAAGAACATGGATGTGTGAATTTCATTAATCGATTTAGCAACAACGGTCTGTCCTAAAGCATTGCCAATATCTAAGATAGATTGAAGAACAACTTTAGATTGTAGATCTTGCTTAGATTGATGAACAAGATTACCCCAGATTTTAACGCAGTCTACATTGAGTTTTTCCCACTGCACAAACGTAAGGTATTCATTTGCAAAGTTATCCAAGACTACAGTACAGCCAATGGATTTTAGATCACGAATTAGTGCCAGATGATGGCGATAATTTTGCGCAATATTTTTTTCGGAAAATTCAAAATGGATCTGACTAGGGTGAATATGAAAGTCAATGATTGCGTTATAAATAAATTCTATAATTTGAGCATCGTCTAAGACTTGTCTCGATAAATTAATCGATAGGGTTGAATTTGCAGTACGTGATAACTGCTCAATAGAGCTTTCAATTACAAATCGATCTAACCACTTTTCTAAACCTGCCTCAAAAATAGAGGGCATAAAGTCCCGAGGGCTACGTAACGTTCCATTGGGCGATCGCCACCGCAGTAGCACTTCGTTATGTAGGACAGTCCCTTTGGGTAGGTCGTAAACAGGCTGATACCAAAGTTCAAATCGATTGGTTTTTAAAGGAGCAGTCTCGTGGCGAGAAAACGTCTGCATTTCTTCCAGGGAATATCAAGTTTTAAATACAAAAGCTGCATGAAACTCAAACTTTTTGAGCCATAGACTGACAGCAACAAACCCAGATGCAAGGAAATAGATCTTGCGAGGAATGAACCTAACGCCTTATTTCCATAGGGAGCGTGTCTTGCAGTTCAGTCTTGAAGCGGCGAGCAAAGCAACCGATATACACCCATGCCATGAGAACGATCTCCCCCAGACAGATATGCCCATACACATCAGCCTAGTATTCCCTAAAGCCACGAAAATCTTGCGGC
The DNA here is from genome assembly GCA_036704065.1 of Stenomitos sp. Taxonomy (GTDB): domain Bacteria; phylum Cyanobacteriota; class Cyanobacteriia; order Thermosynechococcales; family Thermosynechococcaceae; genus JAAURS01. The sequence continues at coordinate 2,309 of DATNQK010000343.1, read as the reverse complement.
TATTAAGCTTCCTCGCAATAAATCATTGCATCACTTCAGATAAGGTGCATTCAGACGATGTTACGCACCCTCTCTACTTTTGCGGGTTGGGTATTTACGGGGTGTTAGGGCTCCACAAAAATGACACACAACCTATCATCTACAAACCGTGACTTTTGCCCACAACCCAATGGCGACGGAAAAATTTGGCCAGAGCTTGCTCTTCTAAACGTAGATAAATAGGACGTCCATGAGGACATGTACGCGGATGTTGGGTACATTGCCAGCGATCTAAAAGGGTTTGCATTTCGGTTAACGAAAGCGGTTGACCGTTGCGCAGCGCACTTCTACAGGCCGTTGCCACCAGCGCAGGCTGTAGCGTTGTGCAGTGGCTGAGCTCATAGAGTGCCTCTAAGCAATCCGCTCGTTCGACTAATGCCTGCGGCGCAGTTCTCACGGCCCACAAGGAATGACCAAAAGCATCGATAGATAACCCCAACTGGGTCAGGTTGAAGACTTGGCGATCGCTCAACCGCTTCAACGTTAAGGGGGTCGTTAGGGGAACAAGCTGCCAATCTTGACACAACTGTTCGTAGAGCACCCGTTCGTGGGCAATGTGTTGTTCTACTAGCCAAAGGCCACTGGGATGTTCGGCCACAATGTAAGTCTGATGAAGTTGGGCGATCGCCCGCAGGGTACCAGGCCCTTGCTCCAAAGCCTCAGCTTGGGGTAAAGACGAAGATAAACTGACGGGTTGCGACAGTTGATATCGACCTTGTGGCTCCGCACTTTTCAACAACTGACGCACCCGTGTACCGGGTAGCTCCTCAGCCATTTCCGAATTCTCTGGCGGTTGCCAATCTAGCTCTAAGGCAGTGCGGATATTGGCAACAATTTGTTCCGTCCATCGATCTACGTCGTGTAGATAAATATGATTTTTGGCAGCCGTTCGGTTCCAGTCTGCATAAGCCGCCGGAATGCGGAGGTGAACCCAACACAACGGATACCGATGGCGCGGCAAGGTTTGTCGGAAGGCATTCAAAATCTGTTGCTCAATAGGGCCGATAGTCCAAGCATCATTGGGGACAGCCGTATCTGCCCACACACGCCGACCATTCACTGCAATGCGAACCCAATCAGGACGCCGTCGATGGTAACGATCTGGTAAGCCCACCATCAGCTCTAACGTGGCTTGAGGGGAGGCACCCGCAACGGAAGATACAGGTGCATCAAGACTGGGAACCTCAAGGTCTGCCGTTAGCCAACGAATATCATTTGAATCCAGCTTCTCTACCAATTGCAGCAAGCTATCTTGCGCCGATTGCCCAGGAGCTAAACTGAGCCACATTCGATCATTGACCCATCCCTGCCATGTGACGGCTGGATGACACAGGGCATAATCGCCAATCAACGTTTTAATCTGGCGCAGGGAAAGATGGGATTGCGGCCCAGACACCTGCCGTGAGGGCCAAGTTGCAAATAACTGACTGACACTAATGGTTGTTCCAGGAGCCATCGCAATTTCAACGGCTTCTGCCACATTGCCTTGGGCATCATAGGCGACATGCCAACCCGTGAGCGCATTGGGCTCGCGGCTCCAGATCTCTAAATCACCCAACTGAGCAATGCTATGCAGCGCTTCGCCGCGAAACCCTAAGGTACTCAAGCAGCTCAGATCGGTAAAAGCCGTAATCTTGCTGGTTGTATGGGGTAAAACCGCTTGCTGCAAGTTGTGCCATGACAAGCCCATCCCATTATCCGTAACTTGCACTTTCCCCGCATCGGGCCATACAGATACAGAAATACGAGTGGCTTTAGCATCCAAAGCATTTTCAATCAGCTCTCGCACGACAGCAGCCAGAGAGTCGATGACCTCTCCAGCAGCCATACGGTAAACCAGTTCAGGAGCAAGGGGTTGGATGGCATTGTCCATAGCCCCAGTCTACTGAACTTTCTATTTCTGCCGCTTATGTTTGAACGTTGGATCTGGCCGCAGAGACGTGGCAACAGACTGAATTGTTTGCTCAAGCAGTGCCACGGGTAACTCTGAGTCGGCAGAAAAGGCGATCGCCAATTGCCGTCCTTGAGGCAAGGGTACCAAGTAAAACTCAAGGTACACCGCTGCGTTGTTTTGACGTTGCACCAGGGTTTCCCCTGTCACATCCTGAGACATGAACCGTCGTACCCTGGGATACGCTGCCGTCTCAGTGAGGCCGAAATACCGATAGCGAACATACTCCGATAGCTCACGCGCTCCTAGTCTGGTCAACCCTAGGCCATCAGGTTCAATAGCAGCCATGCGCACCGTAACCCGATGGGCAGGACTAGCC
>DATNQK010000342.1:0-2116 GCA_036704065.1 Stenomitos sp. | reverse complement strand
CGTTGTCTATCCGACGAATTGAGTACATGCGAGCTTGGGAACGTGTGCGTCAGCTCCAAAATGAAGATGCAACGGTTCGCTCTGCGGTCTTCGCAACTAACCGTGGTGGTGCGCTTGTCAGAATTGAAGGGCTGCGCGGTTTCATTCCTGGCTCCCACATCAGCACTCGTGCTGCGAAGGAAGATTTAATTGGCGAAGAACTGCCCTTGAAGTTCTTAGAAGTTGACGAAGAACGGAATCGTCTTGTGCTGAGCCACCGCCGTGCGCTGGTCGAACGTAAGATGAATCGTTTGGAAGTCGGCGAAGTGGTCATTGGGGCCGTTCGTGGGATTAAACCTTACGGTGCGTTTATCGATATCGGTGGTGTGAGCGGATTGCTTCACATTTCTGAAATTTCTCACGACCATATTGATACGCCTCACAGCGTGTTCAATGTCAACGACGAAGTGAAGGTCATGATTATTGACCTAGATGCTGAGCGTGGTCGGATTTCGCTGTCTACCAAGCAGCTTGAGCCGGAACCTGGGGATATGGTGAAGAATCCTCAAGCCGTTTACGATCAAGCAGAAGCAATGGCTGCGAAGTATCGTGAACAAATGGCCCAAGCACAGCAAGCTGCTAGCGAAGCTGCAGCGGCCAAGGAAGAGGCAGCTGTAGGCGCTGAGTAACCCTTAGCAGCACAGTAACCTGTACTGCCACTTGCGTGGTATCTAACTGAAAATCCCTGGCTGTGTGTGTATCACACATTGAGGCAGCCAGGGATTTTGCCGTAATACAGAGGAGAGGTGTTCGATGGCGATGCAATCTACCCCTATCTCACTGGCGATAACCCTTGGCGATCCAGCAGGGATTGGGCCTGAGGTCGTGCTTAAAGCTTTAGCTGAGCTTGATTTGAATGCTCAGTGCCAAGTCACTATTTTTGGGTCTCGTGCATCTGCATGGCAAACTTATCAATATATTGGAGAGGTTCGGGGGACAGAGTATGTTCAGCAGCATCTGGCCCACCCCGATACTTTGACCTTTGTTGAATCTCACCGTGCTTCAGACCAGAACTGGACTTTTGGCTGTCCTTCGGCGCAAACGGGTGCAGCAAGCTTTGCCGATCTGGATGCGGCGATCGCCCACACCCTGGAGGGTCGTTATGCAGGCATTGTGACGGCTCCTATCGCCAAATCGGCATGGAAAGCAGCCGGACACGATTATCCAGGTCAGACAGAACTGTTAGCTCAACGCTCTGGCAGCAATCGATTTGGGATGATGTTTGCAGCCACGTCGCCGTATACCCAGTGGCCATTGCAGGTTCTTTTAGCGACCACCCACATCCCTCTGCGTTGTGTGCCAGAAGCACTCACACCAGAGTTACTAACGCTGAAGCTGGAGTTGCTCATTGAGACGTTATCTCATTCGTTTGGCCTAGCAACACCCCGAATTGCGATCGCCGGATTGAACCCCCACAGTGGCGAGCAAGGTCAACTCGGAACCGAAGAGATCGACTGGCTGATTCCGTGGATTGAGCAGATGCGCGATCGCTATCCACAGGTCGAGATAGATGGCCCCATTCCTCCGGATACGCTCTGGGTGAAGCCTGGACAGGCTTGGTTCGGGCACCCATCGGCTTCAAGCTCACCGCCTCATGATGCCTACCTTGCGCTATATCACGACCAAGGGTTAATTCCCGTTAAGCTCATGGCCTTTGATCGAGCAGTGAATACCACCATTGGCTTGCCCTTTATCCGCACCTCGCCTGACCACGGCACGGCCTTTGATATTGCGGGACAAGGCATTGCCGATGCAACCAGTTTCAAAGCAGCGATCGCCCTAGCCCAACGATTGGCCACCACCTCTAACGCCAAGAAACAGCCTGCTCAAGCCGTACCCTAGCGGAAACTGTTCCTAAAGACATGCGTCGAAATTTGATAGCATTGCCACAGCGAAGGATATAGAGAACTGCATGAGAGTTAACGCACGGCTTCTGGGACTTGGATTTGCTGCACTAATCGGAACCGGAGCTTACGGAATATTCCAACAATCCAATCGTCTACAGGCGCAACAAAAACCTTCGCCTTTAGTGCCACCAAAAGTGGATGCGCCTAAGCCTAAAACGACACCAGATCCT
>DATNQK010000341.1:0-5600 GCA_036704065.1 Stenomitos sp. | reverse complement strand
AAAGGTTTTGCCGTCAAAGAAGGTTTCAACGCCCCGAGAGGTTTCTTTGGGAATGTCGGCATCAGGAACCCCTAACTCTTTAGCGGCTTCGCGCCAGATATCTTCGCGGTTCACTGAATTGACAATCCGCTGTGCGTCGTCCAAGGTTTTGGCAGGTAAGAAGCCCCAGCGGACACTCTCGGTAATAAACCAAAGATCGTGGCTCTTGTAGGGATAGGACACACTACCGCGATCATCTTTCCAGTACAGCGGCCCCATCTTGAAATCGTTAATGGCTGGCTGCCCGTCGCCGAGGTCGTATTTGCCTTCAAAGGGTGGTTTGAGCACTGCTGCTGGGACATTGAAATATTCACGTCCTGCCAAGATATTGACCAGTTCCTCCCGGTTTTCGGGCTTGTCGCACCATTGTTGTGCTTCCATCACCGCCTTTAGCACTGCCTTAGTAGCCTTCGGGTTTTTATCCACCCAATCCCCCCGGATCGCCAAATATTCTTCGGGATGGAAGCGCCAAATTTGAGCCGTTAAGGCGCTGAGGAAGCCAATTTTGTCTTCAATAATGCGGTAAGGCCAAGGATCTCCCGTACTGAAGGCATCCATCGTGCCGGTTTTCATGTTGGCGACCGTTTGGGCCGCTGGCACGGTAAGCAAGCTGAGATCTTGATCGGGGTCGATACCATTGGCTGCTAACCAATACCGAATCCAAAAGTCTTGATTCACTTTGGGGAAGGTATAGGCTGCTTTGAAGGGCGTATTGGCTGCTTTCAGCCCCTTGAGATAATCGACCGCTTGCTTCTCCATCTTGGCGTGTATGCCCTTGCCCAAGTGCTTGTTGGCAACCGCAATACCATTACCTTGGGTTACTAATTGGGCCAACACATACATGGGAATTTTTTTATTTCCCTTGGTGATCAGGCCTTCGGAAATCAGATGAGGCATTGGCATTTGCCATTGACCGCCATCAATCCCACCCCCTTGGGAACCGATTTCGACGTTGTCGCGGGCAGACCCCCAGTTGGCTTGCTTCGACACTTCCACATCTGGCATGCCGTATTTCGCAAACAGTCCCTTGTGTTTAGCAATGATTAGAGGGGCTGCTTCTACGATGGGTAGGTATCCCAGCTTAATCTGAGTCGTCTCCGGGGCTTCGCCTGCAACAGCGACAGGAGAAGATGCGCTGTTGCTAGGTGAGCCTGTTTGGGTGGCAGAGGGGGGATTTCCGAGACATCCATGCAGAAGTAACGATCCAGCAGCGGATGCGCCTGCGGCAAAGATAAATCGGCGGCGAGACAATTGGCTCATGGAAACTCCTTTAGACACACAAAATCTCTGTACTCCGCTCGCAATGCAAGGGAGCTAAAAGGCAAAAGGCGAATTTAAATCGATAACAGGACTGCCGTTTGAAACGGCCGGCGGACTAATTGGCTCGGCTAGCTTGGGCTCGGCTAGCTTTAGCCGTTGAGCGAAAATCCTTTACGGATCACAAAGGCTGCGATGAGCAGACCGAAGTAGCTGGCAATGACGCTGGGCACAATCATTTCAAACATGGCAGGCTCCTGAAGATAAAAAGATGGCTTCGGTTAAGCAAGCCTTTAAGGGATCCAAACTACTCATTGATGATGTCAAACTGAAGGTAAATATTCATTGACATCTAAAATCAGATTTTTTTTGAGTAAAAAGAAAGGGAGAGACAGGGATCGCTTTCCAAAGCTGTTTTGAATGCTTAAGGTTGAAGCTTTCAATCGATAATACCGTTGAAACAGAATAGACAAAAGTCCAAGTTTTGCATAAAACAAATAGATTTTATCTATGAATCTGTGGAGCAAGGTCTGCTAGGAGCCTAAAAGGGATCCACTAAAGCTCCTGAGGAAAAGGGGACACTTGTTTATGGGGGCTGATAGCTAGGTTTGGGATTTGGGCTCGCCGCCTCCCAAATATCAATTTGGGAGGCGGATACATAGAAGATATCTATTCTAGATAGAAGTGCTAAATATGACTTCAATGTTGCAATGTCTTAATGTTTTGCCTACTATTAAGACCATAAAGAAGACGAAGTAATTAATTCAGGCCAAAAAATAAATCTAGGTGGTCAAGTTAAAGTGGCTGTCGAAGATGATTCGTTTCTAGGTTTTGATAGATAAAGTCTATATCTGGAGGTCAACATGATTGCACAAGCGTTACAAATGCCGTCCATGAAGGCTGCAGGCCGTTTGACCTTACAGGTAGTACCGATGGGAGAAGGGATAACGGCCATTCGCTCCCTAGACTGGGACCGCGATCGCTTTGATATTGAATTTGAATTGCAAAACGGTACGACCTATAACTCGTTTATTATTCGTGGCGAGAAGACTGCACTGATCGATACTTCTCACGCCAAATTCAACACATTGTATTTAGAGGCCTTGGCAAAACAGATCGATCTTTCCACCTTGGATTACCTGATCGTGAGCCATACTGAGCCCGACCATAGTGGGTTAATTGAAGATGTTCTAGCCCTGGCACCTCAAGCAACAATTGTGGGTTCCAAGGCTGCGCTTCAGTTTTTAGAGAACATGGTGCATCGCCCCTTCCCGTCTTTAATGGTGAAGCAAGGGGATTGCCTGGACTTAGGCAACGGTCGGGAGCTGTCCTTTATTTCGGCCCCTAACTTACATTGGCCGGATACGATTTTTACCTACGATGCCGCCACACAGACACTTTTTACGTGTGATGTGTTTGGTATGCACTATTGCGATGATTGCCTGTTCGATGAAGTCCCTTCTCTATTAGAGCCAGACTTTAAGACCTATTACGACTGCTTGATGGGGCCGAATGCGCGTTCGGTGCTGGCGGCCTTAAAACGGATGGACCCACTCACTGTGTCTACAATCGCCACGGGGCATGGTCCTTTACTCAAGCATCATGTGGAGCGTTGGGTCAGTTGTTATCGCGAGTGGAGTTCGGCTCAGGCCAGCAATGAACCCACTGCGACGCTGTTTTATTGCGAGGGATATGGACATAGCGAACATATCGCTCAGCGCATTGCCTTGGGGATTGCCAAAACGGGAGTGGCGACTGAACTGGTGGATCTCAGTGCTATCGACAGCCAGGATGTTCGAGATTTTGTGAATACGGCGGCAGGTTTGGTTGTGGGGATGCCCGCACAAACGGATGCGATCGCCCAAGCCAATTTAAGTACCATTTTGGCAGCAGCCCATGCCAAACAAGCCATTGGCTTTTTTGAGTCGGGTGGTGGGCAAGATGAGCCGATTTATCCGCTGCGCAACAAGTTTCGTGAAGTTGGTGTGCTGGAGCAATTTCCACCCATTCTGTTAAAAGAAGCTCCTACGGTGGCCCTTGACCAAATCTGTGATGAGGCAGGAACCGACTTAGGACAATGGCTGACCCGCGATCGCACGGTAAAGCAAATGAAGTCCCTTGATACCGATTTAGATCGTGCCTTAGGACGCCTCAGTGGTGGGCTTTACATCATTACAGCCCGCAAAGGCGAAATTGCCAGTGCCATGTTGGCCTCCTGGGTGACTCAAGCCAGCTTGCAACCGCTAGGGATTGCGATCGCTGTGGCCAAAGATCGGGCCATTGAAGCCTTCTTGCATGTGGGCGATCGCTTCGTGCTCAATGTGCTGGAAGAGGGCAACTACCACATTCTGATGCGCCACTTCCTCAAGCGGTTTGCCCCGGGTGCGGATCGTTTTGCGGGGGTTAAAACCTACGATGCGGGCAATGGGTCTCCCATTTTGGCTGATGCATTGGCCTATATGGAGTGCGAAGTCTTACAACGCATGGATGGGGGCGACCACTGGCTTGTTTATAGCTCAGTGCAGGCTGGACGAGTGGCGAAGGCGCAAGGTACAACCGCTGTCCACCATCGCAAAGTGGGCAATCACTACTAACTTTCTATACCGATGCTTCACCTGCGGCGACCAGGCCCTAGGGGTCTGATCAGCTTTATCTATTTTGTCCTGTTTGCACAAGGGAGCTGCAACTCATGGAAACACCTTACAGAGCGTATTCTGGCCCTAACAACACCTGGCTCAACAGTGGCCGCATGATTCGAATTTTAGAATCGGTGCAGGATGTGATTGTGATTTCGCTGTGCATTAGTCTATTTAGTTTGATGGTGGTGCAACTGGTAGAGACGGCGAAGTCTTTATGGCCACCGTTGGACTTTCCCTCCGTGACCTCCGATATTTTATTCCTGCTGATTCTGGTTGAGCTATTTCGCCTACTGATTATTTACCTGCAAGAACATCGCGTTTCGATTGGGGTGGCGGTAGAGGTCTCGATTGTCTCTGTATTGCGGGAAATGATTGTGCGCGGTGTGCTGGAAACCCCTTGGACACAAGTTTTGGCTACCTGTGCATTTCTGTTGAGTTTAGGCGCATTGTTGGTGAGCCGTGTCTGGTTGCCACCCACCTTTGAGGGCATCGATCCTGAACAGGCTGTATCGCAGCGCTACCGTAACCGAGCGCGTCAGGAGGCAGGGACTGATGCCAAGGCTGCACAAGAGCAGGGTACGCGTGCGATGCCAACGCCTACCTTGACGGAAGCGCTGCATGTGCCGTTAACCCATGAATCTTAATTGACGAATTTGCTTGATTTGCATCGAAACGCTATGAGGACTTCCATCATGCATGCTTCTTCTGCGACTCCGTCTCTGGCGCTTGGTTGTTCTCGCGATGTTCAGGTAGCCGAAATTGGTGCTGATACGCGGGTATTGCGATCGCGCACTTGGGAACGCCTGAAGTTTGAGGCAGAATATGCCCGTCAAAAAGGGACGACTGCTAATTCATACCTGATCTGTGGCGACCAAACCTTACTCATCGATCCGCCTGGGGAATCCTTTACGCAAGTTTTTCTGGAAGCGTTGCAGGAGCATCTCGGCGATACCAGGATTGACTATATTCTGCTCAGTCATGTGAATGCCAACCGCATGGCAACGCTCAAGGTTTTGGTGGAGCAAATGCCGCAGGTACAAATCCTGTGTTCTAAACCTGCCGCCAACATGTTGAGAACGTCGTTTCCCAGGTGGTCGGCTCAGATTCGCACCGTGCGAGTTGAAGAAACCTTGGACTTAGGTCGAGGCCATCGACTCCAGTTTATTTTTGCACCCACGCCCAGTTGGCCCGATGAGTTGTGTACCTACGATAGCGCCACTCAAATTTTATTTTGCGACAAATTTTTGGGGGTGCATGTCTGCGACGATTTAACCTTCGACGAAAATTGGCGGCAGTTAGACGCAGATCGGCGGCACTATTTTGATTGTTTGCATGCGGCGCAATCGAAGCAGGTGGGTGTTGCCCTAGAGAAATTCTTGGCCTTTGAAATTCAGTCCTATGCGCCAGCTCATGGCCCTGTGGTGCGCTACAGCAGCAGTCGTTTTAGTTACGACTATCGGCAATGGTGCCAACAGCAGGAGCAGCAAGAGCTGCGGGTTGCATTGCTCTATGCTTCGGCCTACGGCAATACAGCGACCCTTGCCAATGCGATCGCCCAGGGTTTAATTCAAGAAGACATTGCTGTGGAAGCCATCAACTGTGAACTGGCGGATCCGGCTGATATCACCCGTAGCGTCGAAGCCTGCGATGGCTTTATTGTGGGTT
>DATNQK010000340.1:0-20868 GCA_036704065.1 Stenomitos sp. | reverse complement strand
GTCAAAGGCCCGTTCTACCGTGGCACTGCCTTGAAAGCGCCCTAAGCTAACACTGTCTAAGGGGCCAAATCGATCTGTATTGGCGGTGATGACTTCGCCTGAGACGCGATAGTTGAGGTCAATGCCTGTGTTGGCGATGGGACGAGTAGGCGCATTAAAAATAACACCAGCTCGATTGAGAATGGTTTGTTCACCGAGGGAGCCATTCAACACACGTTCTCGGTAGGCGGCTTCAAAATCGAGACGGTAGTCATCGATGAGATGTTCAAGCCGAAACCCCGCCCGAACATTATTGGCAAAATCTGTTAAGTCGAAACTGTTGAGCGTCAAGTATGCGCCGAGTCTGGTGGTTGGCGAAAACTCGTTTTTTAGGGCGATATCTAACCCATACACATCTGGAGACAGAAAGTTGAAGTCACGACTTAAGACTGCGCGTTCAAGGAAGATTTGCGGTGTGATGGTCAGCGAAAAGGTGCGGTTAGAAATAGGCGTAAACTTCTGGCCGACAAATAAACCACCGCGATCGCGATCATCGTAACCAATGCTGATAGAGAACGGGTCTTCTTTTTTGCGGCTCAGCCCAATCACAGAGCGAGGAATGGGAATGCCGATGCGTTGATCGAACACCAAGCGGGGACGTTTCAGGGTGACAATATCCTCTTGGGCGGATACCTGTTGCCGTTGTGCTTGATCTGCCCTGACCTCTAGCTCTGGCGGTGAAAAGGGGTCGTTGGTAATGCGAATGTTAACGGCTGTCCAGGTACGAGCCGTAAACTCAATCCGGTCTGCCTCAAACCGAAGGCGCTGTAGGCCACTCGTTGCTCTTAAGGTTGGTGTGTCCGTTTTTTGCAAAGAATCGGGCACTGAAACCAAAGGGTTACTGCCTGTGGCTGTGGAAGTGGGTGTTTGGTTGCGCCGATCTGAACTGTTGGCGGGTAAATTGATCACCCCACGCGGTTTGAACAAAATGCCACGCTCTTGGTCGAGCTGGTATTCGAGGCGATCGCCTTGCAGAACCTGCCCACCCTGCGTGAGTTGCACATTTCCCTCTGCGATCGCCTGCTTAGTCAAAACCAATGTTTGGATGCGATCTGCCTTAAGGCGTGCAGTACGGTAGTTCAATAGCACATTGCCTACAGCCGTCACCACCTGTTGCAGCGTGTCGTACTCTTGGCTATCTGCAGTTAAGTTAACAAATTGACTGCCTTGCGCTGGGGCGGTTGGAATTGTTGTAGGAGACCCCGGATATCCAGGTGCGAGGTCAGGTGACTTCGTTGCATCAGGGTTGGTCTGAGCTACAACCCGTGTGAAAGGTGCAAAACCAGAAAAGGAGTTAGGGTCGGCCTGAAGGCCAATATTAGGGGTAGTAAAAAATCGAGGCGACTCAGGTGGCGGAATTTGTAGTGGTGGGCCTAGGGGCTCTGCCCGAGTCTCTAGTGTTGATGACAGACTTTGAACTGCAATGTCTGCCTCTTCTGCCCTGACAGGCTGAGTAGCAGGCGCAGGGGATGGAGAGAAAGCCGAAACCTGAGCTGAACTCGTAAAAGACTGAACCAGGGGAGGTGGCGTGGCAGCTTCTAAGGTTGGATAAACCATATTGTTTTACGGTACACCGATGAAACGCTCAGACGCACAACCTCCATATCTGGGTTCGCAGTTTAGCAAAGTTGATTGATTAAACCAAAAGATGGATAACAGCGCTTAAGACACTAGTCGAGATCTTTGCGGTTGGGGTTGCGGGAAGGGTCGTTAGACAAGAAACCAAACACAAACAGACCAACGAAAAAGAAAACCGTGATATAAACCACTATTTTTAGAGTTTCCATAGCCGTTATCGCTCAAAAGTGATAAATGGACAGTTTTGTAAATGCACGGGATTGCACGATCAATTTCACTATCATATCGGACTGTTGTACCTACAGCAGTCCGTTTAACGGTCTGTTGCGCTTTTGCTGAGTGGAGCGGCTGCAATCCCGTTTAACGTAACGTCACTGCAAGCGTGACACGTCGCATCCCTCCAATGGTGGATGGGAATAATACGCCATTTCCGTAGGGTTTCCCTCCTCCCTGGCCCTTCAGTGAGTTTGTAAAAATAATAGGTATGGGGGTGAGATTGCTCTGGGTGCGATGCTTTTTGAGTCTGGCTTGGTGGGCGGTCCACTGCTTATAGATTCAGCGCAAAGATAAGCCGACTAGAACTGTCTGGCCAATCCGGATACACAGCATTGAGGTTCTTTTTGATGCGGGGTTTGGTGTCGATTGATTGAGGTTGCCTGCAACGGTCTTCATTTGGCACAACCTTACCGACTTTATGCGAAGCCTATTGAGGGAACAATCATGACAAACGAAAATCGCGAAACCCAAGTTTCTACAAATTTGCAACAGATGAAGGCGCAAAGTCGCACAAGACTGACTCGTATTCGCTCTATTCTCCAAGAAGCCGCTGCTCAGACGTTCACAGAGGTAAAAGAAGGCTCTGGTGAACTTCGCAATATGACTGCGGAAACACTGAAGAATGCTATGGCTCAGCGGCAGGAGGCAGACACCCTGCCAACAACAGGGAGCACCTCTCCACAGGTACAATCTGCGATCGCTGATTTTCTGGCCGCGATCCGTCAACGGTTTCAACTGCAAGTTGCAGTGGCTGACGAGAAACTAACTCAACGGTATGGCGATCGTTATCGTATGGCACAGCAGCGCGTCCGTGATACAGCACAACACTATCGGGAGGCGATCGCTACTGCCCAAGCTGAAGGGACAGATGTGGTTCAACCGAAGCAATTGCAACTTGAGCAGCAAGCAAGCAGTGTCGGTGTTTGGTTTGCTCAAACCGAGCAAAAAGTAAAACAGCGCTTACGCTCTTTACTGCAAACTGCTAAGAATGCAAAAACAAATTAAAACAGACTCAAGGATAAGAATGACTTGGCAAGGGATGTAAGCAAAGGTACTCAGTATCCCATCCCTGCCAAGCATTGGTTACAGACTGCAATCTTGTTTCCAAATCTGCTGGAAGGCTCATACTTGGATGCAATGCTTTCTCTTTTGTAAAAGATGAGCCTGGACGTTAAGCAATCTATTGGTCCTTGTTCTTCCATTCTGAGAAAAGATGAATCTGTTTCAATCTTGACAACCCAATAAAGGACGTTTCTTTATCTGTTAAGTCTTTGGTATCCTTTAGTTGCTTATTTTCTTTACTCAAGTAAGGTCGAGTCTCACTTTTAATTGCTTTTTTCTTGCTCACAGCTGATCTGTTCTATCCTGTCAGCATTCGCCAGAAAAATAAGTCAGTGAAGTTTCATGTGTACTTAGTTCATAAGGAGAGAAAGAAATGACATTTATTGAGATTTTGCTAAGTTTTTTTCTGCCACCACTCGGCGTATTTTTAGCCTATGGCATTAGTGGAACACTAATTATTAACATACTGCTAACTTTGTTGGGATGGTTGCCTGGTGTGATTCATGCATTTTGGGTAATTTCAAAGCGCCGCTAAAGATAGATCAGTGTATTAAGTTCTGAGTCAAGGTGTATTTGGTAACGACAAGTGTGACCCGTTGACTAGAAAGGTCAAATTTGCTTGGTTTTTTCGCCAAATATTTCAAAATCCCCTGATTTTTTCCCTGAGACTATAGGCCTTGGGATAGTACTCATGGTTTGCAATAGCTAAATGCTATGAAAATATAAGGCATTTGGTGATGCGTCTCACGATTAGCCTTGTACAAAAAATCTGGAATTGTAATGCTTGAATCAGGATGTTTTTTGGTCTAATGAAATTCGTCCCAAAGATTTAGGTATATTCACTAAATACTAAAGATACGAAGCTTTGTCTATTTAAATGTCAATTTCAAATTTTGTTTTCGACTTCGGCTAAAAACAGTTCTTATTCATGAAGAGATAGTGTTAGAGGAATAGAATAGCCAATGATATCTTCTTGATGTTTCTGAAACTTCTCTTCGATAAAAGTGGACATCTTCTTGAAAAATTCATCTCGGCTAAATGTCTGAGCATGAGATGCAATTTTTTCAGGAATAAACTGACCCTCAACTTTTTCAAAACGCTCAATTGCATTTATCAGAGATGTAGCAGTTTGCTCTTCAAAAAATAAACCCGTCACTCCATCCACTACTGTCTCTAGGGCACCGCCCTTTCCATAAGCAATAACAGGCCTGCCTGAAGCCATTGCCTCTACGGGAACAATGCCGAAATCTTCTTCGCCTGGGAATATAAGAGCACGGCATCGAGAATAATAATCGCACATCACATCAAAAGGCTGGCGACCTAAAAATTTGATGTTTGTTCCGGCTAGTGCCTTCAAAGACTCAAGTTCTTCACCGTATCCAATCACAACCAAGGGTTTTCCTAGCTGATTGAAAGCTTCAATTGCTAAGTCACATCGTTTGTATTTAACCAACTGACCTAGCATTAAATAAAAATCATCCTGTGTATCGCTGATTGCGAAAGATTGAGTATCTACGGGTGGATAAATAACATCAGCTGATCTACGGTAATGTTTCGCAATTCTTTTAGCAATAAACTTAGAGTTGGAAATGAAATGATCGACTCGGTTTGCGCTCAATTGATCCCACATTCTCAAATAGTGGGTTAAAGCTGGCATTAAAGCTTTAGTAACTTTTCCTGCACTAGCTAAATAATCGGGGTACATATCCCACAAATACCGCATGGGAGTATGGCAATAACAAATATGGAGTGTATGGGGAGAAATTAAAACCCCTTTTGCAGGACCAGATTCACTACTAATGACTAAATCATACTGCCGTAAATCAAGTTGTTCTAAGGCAGTAGGCATCAAAGGAAGATAGCGTTGGTATAAAGCTTTAGATTTTGGCAGTTTCTGGATGAAAGTTGTAAAAACTTTGTGCTGGTTAATCGTTGAAGAAATGGATGCAGGATCATATACATGAGTATAGATATCTGCGTCTGGAAACATTTCGCAAAGGGCTTCAAGAACTTTTTCCCCACCTCGCATTCCAACAAGCCAATAATGCACAAGTGCAACTTTCACAATTTCATTCCTATTGCTTACAAGTTAGCCAGCTTGATAAGTCGGTTTCTAGTAAAGCCTGAATCTGTAATGTATCCTCTCTAAATATATCGAGAAGTTCGGTTGCAGTATTGGCAGCCATTCTAGGTTTCTCTCCAGCCTTGAAAGGAGTATACAGGATCTTTGTAATATTGCTTTGTTTGACCTGCCCCACTAGAGTTGCTAGACCTAAATCCCTGGCTATGTTAGCCCCTGACTTTGCTAGCTGCGCTAACATGAAAACTCTAGGCCGACTTGCTCCAAGTACTTCCTGCTCATAGTTGAGCGTTTCAATAAATGGAACATCTAAATAATCAAAAATTTGTTTTGCAAATTGCTTTGGGCTAGATTTAAGATCTTGAAATAGCAGGATTTTAAGCTGATCTCTTGAGAAATACTTTAAATACTCACTTAAATGTTTATAGTAAAGACTATTGTTTATTAATTCAGGATAGTTTTTAAGAGCGACTTCAAAAGGTTCCTGTGTTCTTCCACTCCTAATCATAAATAAATAGTGGGAAAATGTTCGCTCAACAGGATGACGAAGACAAGTCATGAGCTTGACATTTGGTAAGTCAGCCTTGATCCTCTTTGCTACCTCTTCCGAAAATAAATAGTCATGTGAGAGCTCTCCTACTGCAAGATGAGATGGGTCCGCTTCTTTAAAGAAAGAAAAATACCATTCTAGTCCGCGGTTATAATAGCGATCAAAGAAATAAATGTCTTTGCATTGAGGAACAAAGCACTGTGGATGCTGCTTTAAAATTGAGTACATCCAAGAAGATCCAGTCTTGTCAGGGCCAATAAATAAAAAATTCGGAATCATGATTGTATGAATATTAGTTGCGATCTAATTTTTATGGGTTTCTTTTCGAGCCATAGACCTCAAAGTCTTGGGAAGGTTAATTCCTGCTTGAATGGATAAGAAAAAATTTTTGAGAGGAAATCTAGTTAAATGTTTTTTGTCTTCTAATTGGCAGACTTTGCGAAAAATGAAAGGTTTATATTGATGTACTTGCGAACAAGAAAAGCTGACCATATATTTCGATAAATTAGTGTTAGGCTGTCAGCCATGGCTGCACCAACTATACCAAATAATGGAATCAAAGATACATTCAAAATAGTATTAATAATTGCTGAAGAAATTGAAAGTCTCTTTAAACGATTCTCATGCCCACACATCTTAAGTAAATAAGCTACTGAACCAACGGCAACATTTATGAATTGTCCGATTGCCATAATGATGAGTACAGAAGAGCCTCTTACGAATTCCTGGCCATAAATCCCCATTACCTGCTCGGGAAAAATTAAGGCTATAAGGAGCAAAGGTCCAGCAACAATGGTGCCAATTAATGCTGATTGACGAGCAACCTTTCCCAAAGTTTGCAATTCTCCTTTGCTATAGAGAGCAGCAAACTTTGGAGCAACAATGGCGTTGATTGCAATTAAAATTAAGCTCGTAAGTTGTGCTGTACGAGTTGCAACACTATAGATACTTACATCCTTGTTGGTCCACCACATGCCAATGAGTATAGGTGTTGAACCTGTATTGACAATGTAATTAAGAGTTGTTACCCAGAAAAGTGGCATACAGCTCTTTACGAGATCATTAAAGTTAAATTCCGCGGCAACATTTTTTAGTTGTGGCGTTGCAGCCCTCCATCGCCAAAATCCAAATATAGCGGTAAGAACTGTTGAAATTATAAATGCCCAAATTGCCCCTAATGTTCCCCATCTTGTGCCTAGTAATAAAATCCCTATAATGGAGATGACTGAGACAATAATTCCTTGCCATTGAACCAGAATATATTCTGTTATTCTTTTGAGGCCTTGCAGCATTTGACCGTGCAAGATCAATAAAGAGGTGGGAACAATAGATAGGGAAATCCATTGTAAGGGAGAAGTTAACTCTGGTTTTGAAAATATTTTCTCTGCAATTGGGGACGCAAAAATCCACACTATCAATGCTGTTAATGTAGAGGTTCCCAGTGCTAATAGCATTCCTTGGCGATAGACACCTTTGACGGCAGACCAATTTTTTAGCTCTACATTCGCTGCCGTAAACCTCACTAGAGAGTCATCTAGCCCAACTCGACCAAACAATGTGGCAATTGACGCCACGGTCATTGCTAGAAAATATACTCCAGCACCCTCAGCACCAATTAGCCGAGCTAATAGTACGTTAAACCCGAAAATTAATGCTGCGCTTATAATCTTGAGAAGTAATGCTAATGCACCTTTCTTAAGAATTTCTTGTATGTGATGGTCAAGGTTACCAACCTTAGACATTAAATGACGCAGCATATATTTCTAGAGTGGGTTGGCATCAAGTTAGAAAATGCACAATGTTTATTGATAGTGCAGGGCTAGACTGCTAAGGATCTTATTTAGAAGAGGTTGTTACAAAGAATACTGCAACTGCTTGATTGGATAATGTAATTCCCTTCCCTAGCGATAATCTATGAGAATTACCTAGGCTTGTAACGGAAACAGGTACTGTAGAACGACCACTGCTAGAGAAAAGGTTCATTGTAGCGCTAACTTTTGCATTGCTAGCAGAAGTAATAGAAACTTGCTGTAGAAGAGGTGAAGGAATAGCTTCAAAACTAGCTTGATTCCTTGGCCGTCTCTTTCTAGCATCCTCACGTGCTTTTTCTCTTTCAGTTAAATTCTTTTTTTCTAATCGTTCAGGTTTGGCCCCAATTTTAGGAAAAACAAAAATGACTTTTTTGTTTGGATCTGTGTTGGATTGGAATCCATAAGCTTCTAGGTCTGGTGAGGTTAGCCCAATGGGTTGTCCATATTTACTAAGAGGTGTATTTCCTAGAAAATTAAACAATGTCTGCATCGCTTCATCTCCAGTCGTACCTGGATTTCCGAGGCCACTTCCCCACATGAAAACTCGACCTTGTGTGGGCGTGATTGATCGACCTAAGGCCCAATCTAAGTATCGTGCTGTAACTTTAAGAGCGGTGGCTCCACCTCTGCCTGCATAAGCTCTTAGTTTGCCAATTTCTTCAGTCAACCAAATTCCTGCAATTTGGCCTTGTCCTATCCAGGTATTTGAAAGCTGAGTTAACACTTCGCGCCAAGACGTATCATCGCTGGTTACTAAATAGTGAATAGTAATGATATTAACGAGGTCTTTGACCTGTTTCCCCGCTAAACTAGGGGCGAAATCTCCTCTAATTCTATAAGCTAATAATTTGTTCATCCAATCAACAGATGAAGGATTTCCAGCGTTAGCCACTGAACCGAGTGCGATTCTAATTCGATTATCCGAAGCTAAAGAATCACGGCTTGCTTTTCGTAGCGCTTCTACAGTAGGTGCCAAGTAATACTCTACATGCCCTGCAATTACAAACTCATCGTTTGGAAAGGTCTTAGAGTTTGACCCTTCATTAAAGAAGGTACGAAATGCAAGAGAATGATCTTTACTATTAATTTCATTCCCAATTTGCCAGTAAACCTTGTCAGGTCCATTAGGCATTTTGGCTAAAGTCAACGCCTGCTTGTAAACAATGTCTTTCCATTGTTTACCGCCATCTTTTTTAACCCCATTTAAGAAGGCTAGTGCTTCGTTCAATCTCTTAGAAGATTGTAAACCCCCTACTTGAACTATTACGGATTTTTGTTGGGTACTGATCAAATTGTTGATCGTTTGATTGTAGGGCGCATTGTAAGAGGTTACTTTACCTGTACTATTTAAGCCAACACTCCTGAGTGAGCCTGCCCAACTCTCAGGAACACCTGTAGTACTGTGGGATCCTAAAAAGGAGGTCCAAGGGTAAGCTAACTGCGCAATAGGTGTAGAGTTTGGAGCGGATAGGGAAGGAGACTTTACTGGGGGGAGAGGTGTGACAATTGGAGATCTGGGAGCAACACTAGTACCTGTGCTAGATGGGGCGCTAACGGGTTTACCTGAGACACCAGATGGGCAGCTTGATAATGTTAAAGCTAAAAGTAAACAAGTTGCATACTTAGAGCTATTAATAATGCTCATTACTTTATGGTTGCTTGTCATGGTTGTCTATCTACACTAAAATGCTCAATCCATACTTATACATCAATGATGTCAAAGCTATCTAGCCATTGATGTTAAAAGAATCCGGAGAATAAAACTTTAATGCTACGTCAGAAGTAATGTCGAAAACAGCTTTTCTTTGATCTAGATTCAGCATCTTTGAGCGAATTTCAAAAATTCTAGAACTATCTCTAGAAAACTGCTGGACAGTTCCTTTAGAAGCTTCTGCCGAGTTCTTCGAGTGAGTTGAATTGATGATAATTTTTTCAACTCTTTTGGTCCAAGGTAGATTGAATGACGTGTAAAGCTCTTGAAAAGTTTCAAGAGGAGCAGAACTTAGTTGCTCATGCGTCAGAACTTTCCAATTCGAGTTTCTTTGCGATTGGATAAATAAAACCTTGTTTAAAGCTCTCCATAAGGCTGCAGCTTTTTCAACTGAACTGTTTCTTTTCTGCTTTAAAAAATCTATATCGTCTAAGAAATAATCTTCAATTAGTTCGGGCTGATTTAGTAAATGGCTTAAATCAACCTCTTCATCCCAATTCAGCCGCATCGCACTAGCTGCAAAAGCAATGGGATGTCTTACAAGAATAAGTGGATTTATCTGGAAGTTTTGAGTTATGAATTCAGTTAATAAACAACCAATTGGATCCTTGATGATAGCAGTTTCATGAAAAGGATTCAATTTTGCAACTCTAAGATAGAATGGTCCGCGAGAGCCAATGAATTTTTTGACGAATGCCTGCAAAGGCTTGTCATTTTTATAATAACCAGTTCTAAGAGTGAAATTATAGTCAAAGATTTTTTGAGTTATACGCTTGAATGTTTGGGATTTTTCTCCTGCGGCTCTGACATACAGGTAGCGCTGATTAATTTCAGGTATACCACAGGCTGGATTAAAGGGTTCGTGGATGTAATCTACTTGAAGGGGTAGGCTAAGTATTTTCCCGACGAATGTAGTTCCACTTCGAGGTGCACCTGTTACATATACCCAATTATTTACTTTCATGACGTTGTAAAAAATAATGAATCAATAGACTCTAACGGTAGCGATAGGATGTTGAGTTTTACTTTGATTCTTCTAAGTAGTGATACTTGATAAGTTGAGGAAGATTTTGAATGGTAACAAGAAACTTATCCAAAGGCTTCATTTTAAGTTTCCATTCATCATCTAACTTGAGCTTGATTAACCCTGTTTGCAATCGGTTTGGGTTTCCAGAGAAAGTATGATTTGTATTCAGCACTGCCGAATTATTATCTAAAAATGAAATGTCTGCTTCAGATTCTTTGACAAAATCAAGAATTTCTGTAATTTTCCGATGCGGGTACATTACAAAATCCTCGTATCGCAAAGTGAGAAAGCGGTCTGGCGACACAGCCTTCAATGTTTCTGCCGATGCATTAACCAGACTCCATTGCAAAGAACTTTTTAAGGGGTTATAGCGAGGTAGATATCCATCTTTTCCTTTGTCGGGTTGACTTTTTTTTCTCATCCAAGAATAGGCAACTGATCTCGGATCTCTCACTAAATGTACGACATAAAGATCAATTGAAGGAACTAAACTAAGCGCATAAGCATAAAGGGGTGATTTAGAGGAATCAACAATGAGTTTAGATTGTGAATTTAATTGTATAGAGTTATATAAATTCTCTAAACTTATTAAATACTGAGACCAAATCTTCTGAAAAATTTTTTCTCTGCCTGGTAAATATAGGAGTGGTAAATATTGGCTAGACATAAATTTTTGCCTTAACGTTTGTTGGGCAAAATTATAATAATCTTCCTGAGATTTAAAGGAATCTTGTAAGACAGATTTCCAGAAAGAACAATTTCTAAAGTGTTCGCCGCATCCGCAAGGTCTGTTTTCACCTAAACCTCTTTCAGAAAGGTGTCTGATTTCGCCTACTGATATAAAGTCTGGAATTTGACCTAAGAGATTGCCTAAGATAGTACTTCCGCTTCTCCCCCACCCAGTAATATAAAGAACTTTAACCATTGTCTTATCCTTTACCCTTGCTCTAACTCTAACCTTTATCTTGTTTGTGGTGACTTATTGTCAATTCTTAAAAACTAAACTATTTGTATGGCGAGAAAGAAACTAGTATTAAGTTCCAGTATGATTGTCTGATAGCTTTTTGGTTTCTATGATATTAACATTAGTTTTAGAAAACATTGAGCAAAGAAAAAAGCAGAAATCAGGCTGTTGATTCTAGAGAGGTCTTTGAACTTATGGACTTTAAAGACGTTTCAACAGGCTTTGCTTCAGATTGATGTCTAGCTAAACTAATTCCTAAGCCAGTCAAAATAAACACTGGCACACCAGCAGTGGGTGCTGCTAGAACATGGCCTGTCATGGATTGTGCAAGTATGTAGTAAATTTGGCATCTTGATGCTGCAATAAATGATGTTAAGGTTGAATTGTTTTCACAATATTTTTGAGCTCTATTAAGAGTCCTGACCATTTCAATCCAAAACCATAAATTCAAGCACAGTCCGATAATTCCAGACTCGCATAAAAAAGTTAAATAAGCATTATGTGCAGCTCCAGGATCATCAAAGATTTTCTCTCCTTTGATAGCTAAATATAATAGTCCTTTGATTCCATAATATTGGTTGTTCAAATCAGAAAATCTATCCCAGCCTATGCCAACAATAGGACTTTCTAAAAATCTTTGGGTTGAGTAAGCCCAATACATGATTCGAGTTAACACATTGGAGTCTGCCGAGTCCTCGCCTAAATTTCTTAGATAACCTGGCTGCCAGTTGCTATTGGCGAGGATATCCTTTGCTTTTGCCCATACATCTGGGTCAGTGATGCTAGATAGTCGATCAAGCCCATAGAAGTTTCCCTTTCCTACGGCTAGAAAAACTCCTCCAATGACCACGACAGCTACTATAGTAATTGCTGCAACCTGAATTATCCTTTTAATGCTTAGATTTTTGCCAAAATATATTGCTAGAGTAAATAACGTGCTAAGGAGAGCGCCTCTTCCTCCTGAAGCAATTAGTGGCAGTAGAGTTAAAACTCCTATTAATAATAAATCTTTTTTCTTTGCACCGCTGCTATAAATTATTAGAAAACTTGCTAAATATCCAAAATATCCTGCTGCACTTGTATGCCCTGTCATTAAAGAAATGAAAGAATTGGTCTTTTGTAAAAACTCCATGTGGGTAGGCAGCCACACGAACATTAATAAGATTGAAACAATTGAAAGAATTTTTATAATTTCTACTGAAAATAATATCTCTTTAATATGATTTTTTACAGATGAAGAGTATATGCAAAAGAATATGATCGGTATATGAGTTATGAAAATTCTTCCGCTTCCCGACAAAAAGTCATAATTAAGTATGTCCCAAGGGTTAACTGAGCCCACTAGAAAGCCGCTTGTGAGCCAGTAACCAATATTCAGAACTATAATAAGTAGAATTTTTTTGTTAACATATTTGGCCTTTTGTTTGGATGTGATAATACTAATGACTTCCGAAATCATGAGAATTATCAGGTAGAACATCCCTAAGAAAAGGATGATTGGAAATTTTGAGCAATATGTTCCTAAAAACAATAGAAGAATTGCAATTGAACCTAAAATATGCTTGCTTATTTTCATGGATGCTAAACTATTTGATATTCAATCGAATTCTATGTTTTTTGAACTTTTAGGTGTCTTTGAGCTAAGCATTAAAATCCGGTAGGTTGTCCATACTCTGTTCTAAGGTAGGTGCTTCTGCATCTTTTCTGGATAAGAGAGGTGTTTGGTCTATAGGCCATTTAATATTTATATCTAAATCATTCCAAACAATTGAATATTCATCTCCTGGCCTATAATGTTCTGTGCATTTGTATGAAAAGAATGCAGTTTCGCTTAAGACATAGAAGCCGTGAGCGAAATTAGGTGGGATGTAAACCTGTATATGATTTTCGTTTGAAAGATAGATTCCATGCCACTGCCCAAAGGTTGGTGATCCTTTCCTGATATCTACCATGACATCGAATACTTCACCTTGTAATACCTGTACCAATTTTCCCTGAGGAGAGGAGAGTTGGTAATGAAGCCCTCGTAGTGTTCCTTGCTTTGAGAATGAGTGGTTGTCCTGGACAAAATTAATGTCAAGGCCAAGTTCTGAAAACTTTTTTTGATGATAAGACTCGTAAAAGTATCCTCGCTCATCTCTAAAAATTTTCGGCTTTAGCAGAAACACACCTTGTAAAGGGGATTCTAGAATTTCCATGATCCTCCTCTAAAATACAGTTTGGTGTGTTCAATATGATACAAGCCTTTGATCTACAGGTGCGAACTAATCTTTTTTAGGAGGTAAGATATTAGCTTTGGATGTCATTGGCTTCTAAGTGCATTCTGAATTTCTAAATCCAGTCTTCAGGCTTTTCCCGTTTCCAATCTTGTAAGGATTCTTCTAGTGTGTATTGATAGGGGTAACCAACGCTACGTAAAAATCCGGGAACAATATTATTAGAGCGAACTAGTTTATTAATGCGGACTGGATCAATAGGCTGTCTAATGCCAAGTCCTTTCGCTACCTGAGAAATGGGATAAGATGCTCCGAGCAACAAAGGATATGGGACTTTAAGGGGAGAACGTTTGATCTGGGCTATTTTGCAAACTGCTTTCACGTATTCTTCTAGCGTTGGTGTTGGATCAGCTGAAAAATTGAACAGTACAACGTCTTTGTCCTGCTGTTGCTGCCATTCTAGAGTCCATAAGATTGCATGGCATAGTTCTTTGACATAGCCGCCAGCTTTGCGAGTACTTTCATTGCCAGCGTAGAAAAAGTAGCCTTTAATGATGGAACGAACGAGGCGACTTACATTACCGCCTTCCCCTGGGCCAAATACGACGCCTGGGCGCACGATGACTAGTTTGCGATCGCCATTGCCGCGTTGCCATGCAAGATGAATTTTTTCTGCCGCCAATTTGGATGCACCGTAGGCTGTGACGGGAACGGGGATAGAGTTTTCATCTTTTTGCTCTTCCGTTGGGCCATAGGGCGAGATGCTGCTTGTGAACACAATGGTCTTACATCCCACCTGTTCTGCCCACTGGCATATGTGCTCTGCACCTTTTAAGTTCGTCTCAAAATATTCATGCGGTTCATGACCAGGTTCGCGATGAATCGCTGCGAAATTCAAAATTAAGTCTGCGTCTTGAGGGAGATCAGTATGACGAATGGGTTTACAAACATCAACAGGCACATACTGAACGCGGCTATCGGCTAGTTCTGTTTGGGTTGGAGCTGACCACAACGGCTTATTAGGTGGCTCAATGTCGGCGAGAGTAATGTTTTGCGCCAAATTGTTCGCCAGCAGAAACCTGGCAAAATGCGAACCAATGAAACCAGTGCCACCAAATAGAACACAGTTCTTAAAGGTAAGGGAACTGCTCATCCGTTGCTGCTCATTGACTAGACTTATCGTCATACTCTTTATAAAATTGGGATGGTCGCGATATTCGGTTAAGTCAGTATAGAAGATTTTCCCTCGCACAGAGGATTAAAGACGTTATTTGCTCATGCTAGGTTCCTGGAGGAATGAATGAGTAGGTTTCTCGTTGGTAATCATCTGACTGAAGGCTTTGAGTTCATGAAAGTTAAACATGAGCAAATCTTAAAGGTCTTTGGGTTAAAAATAAATATGCCAATGACATCTCTAATGCAGCCGTAGCCTTGCAATATGCACTATGAGTGTCAAAGAGGCCTATAGAGCTGGGTTGCTGTAGATTAATGACAACTATGCTGGATTTCCCAAAACGGTGAAGCTGGGTAAAGGGTTAGGCGTTTGTGAGCGCCATGCTTTATCTCAATTTCCTGTGGCTCGATCTGGTTGTTTTGCTGGCCGCGATTGCCTAAATAGGCGCGTTGAGAGTGTTTGGAGCTTTAGCTGTACCCTAAGGTTGTTTGCCTAAAGGATGACTTACTGGGTTCAATTCTGAGGCCTCTCTGAGGGCTAGATGTAGGGTTTTCCTATAGTTGTACCTTGCTGACGTAGATCTGCACAAGTTTAGCGTCAGGCCCTAGCATAAGGATGGGTATAGGAAGGATGTTCCTTTGTGATGCAGGCAGAATATCGGCAGCGAAGACAGGCTTTGATGGATAAGATTGGGGCAGGCACTGCAATTTTTCGTAGTGCCCCAATGGCCGTCATGCATAATGACGTCGCTTATAATTTCCGACAAGATAGCGATTTTTATTATTTAACGGGGTTTGACGAGCCTGAGGCCGTTGCAGTCTTAGCACCCCATCATCCAGAGCATCGCTTTGTGTTGTTTGTTCAGCCTAAGGATCCAGAACAAGAGACTTGGCATGGGTACCGAGTCGGTGTAGAAGCAGCCCAATCTGAGTACGGTGCTGATGTTGCCTATCCTATTTCCGAGTTGAATGAGCATTTGCCTCAGTATTTGGAGGCTGCAGATCGTATTTTTTATCGATTGGGTCGAGACCGTGACTTTAATCAGCAGGTTTTGTCCCACTGGCAGCGGCTGATTGCCACCCACGGGAAGCGGGGAACTGGCCCAGTAGCGATTGAAGATGTAGGGTTTACCTTGCATGGGATGCGGTTGGTTAAAAGCGATGCCGAGCTTGAGTTGCTGCGCCATGCGATCGCCATTTCTGTGGAGGCTCATAACACGGCTCGAGACATGACGCAGCCCGGACGTTACGAATATGAAATCCAAGCAGAGATGGAATATATCTTTGCAAAGCAAGGTGCCATCGGCCCGGCTTACCCCTCTATTGTGGCTTCTGGGCCCAATGCTTGCATTTTGCACTACACCGAAAACACTCGCCAGATGCAAGATGGAGACTTGCTGCTCATTGATGCGGGGGCAAGTTACGGTTACTACAATGCGGATATTACGCGCACCTTTGCCGTTGGCTCTGCCATGAACCGTGAACAGCAGGCGCTGTATGAATTGGTGCTGGCTGCGCAAGAGGCGGCGATCGCCCAAGTGCAACCAGGGGTTCCCTACAATGCGTTTCATGATGCAGCCGTACGAGTGTTAACCACAGGGCTTGTAGAGTTAGGATTACTCGTGGGCGACATTGACACCTTAATCCAAGAAGAAATGTACAAGCCCTTCTATATGCATCGCACGGGGCATTGGTTGGGGTTGGATGTCCATGATGTAGGCCCCTATAAGATTGGGAAAGAAACCTGGCAACCCCTCCAACCCGGCAATGTGGTTACTGTAGAACCGGGTCTATATGTGAGTCCCGACATTCAGTTGGCGGAAGACCAACCGTTAGTTCCTGAGTGCTGGCGCGGGATTGGTATCCGCATTGAAGATGATGTGCTGGTGACAGACACAGGTCATGAGGTCTTGACGGCTGCTGTCCCTAAATAGCGCGATCGCCCCCTATCGGTCTAGGTTTCGGGATACACTGCTTGGAGTTCAAGCATGTATTTTTGACCATGTTCGATAACAATGATCGCGTTCGGGTGCTGAGTGAAGCCTTGCCCTACATTCAAGGCTTTGCTGGCAAAACCATTGTCGTCAAGTACGGCGGCGCTGCCATGAAAGACAGCGCACTGAAAGCCCAAGTCATTAGCGACATCGTGTTCATGGCTTGTGTGGGGATTCGGCCAGTAGTAGTGCATGGAGGTGGCCCAGAAATTAACCATTGGTTGGGTAAGTTAGGCATTGAACCCCAATTTGTGAATGGTTTAAGGGTTACAGATGCGGACACCATGGATGTGGTGGAGATGGTGTTAGTCGGTCGGGTCAACAAGGAGTTGGTTTCGCTAATTAACCAAGCGGGTGGTTCTGCCGTTGGAGTGTGCGGCAAAGATGCCAATTTAATCGTCGCCCGTCCTCAAGGTGCTGAGGAGATGGGGTTTGTGGGCGAAGTGACCAGCATTAACGAAGATTTAATTGCCACCCTTGTGAATAACGGCTACATTCCCGTTGTCTCCAGCGTAGCGACCGATGAGTCTGGGCAAGCCTTTAATATCAATGCTGATACAGTCGCAGGTGAAATCGCGGCAGCACTAGGGGCCGAAAAGTTGATCCTCCTGACGGATACCCCTGGGATTATGCGGGATTTTCACGACCCCACATCGCTAATTCCCCAAATGGATATTGGCCAAGCTCGCGATTTGGTGCAATCCGGTGTTGTATCGGGGGGCATGATACCTAAAGTGGCCTGCTGCGTCCGCTCCTTAGCGCAAGGTGTTTGCACTGCCCATGTGATTGATGGACGTGTGCCCCATGCATTGCTTTTAGAAATTTTTACTGATGCAGGGGTGGGATCGATGATTGTGGGCTCTTCTTGTTATGCCTACAATGGTCGCAATGCCTTAAAGTTATAAATTCTTGGCATTGCAGGTTAGTTGTGCGATTCGATATTGTCACGTTATTCCCAGATTTTTTTGCCTCTCCGCTCCAGTCTGGGCTGATTGGTAAAGCGCTCAGTAAGCAGATTGCCGAGGTTCATCTCACCAATCCGCGAGACTTTACCACGGATAAGCATCATCGTGTCGATGATGAACCTTATGGGGGTGGGGTAGGGATGCTGATGAAGCCCGAGCCGCTGTTTGCAGCGGTGGAGTCTTTGCCTGCTTTGCCTCAGCGCGAGGTCATTTTTCTCACGCCTCAAGGCCAGCCTATGAATCAGGCGTTATTTCAACGGTTGGCTCAAGACTACGATCAGCTTGTATTGTTGTGTGGCCATTACGAAGGGGTGGATGAACGGGTGGTTGAACACTTAGTGACCCAAGAGGTATCTTTGGGTGATTTTGTGCTCACCTGCGGCGAAATTCCAGCCCTTGCACTCCTCAATGGCGTGATTCGTTTACTGCCAGGCACGGTGGCGAAGACCGATTCCCTGAAGTATGAAAGCTTCGAGGCGGGTCTGTTGGACTATCCGCAATATACACGGCCTGCTACGTTTCGGGGTTGGGAAGTGCCAGAGGTACTGCGTTCTGGACATCATGGTGATATCGAAAGCTGGCGCAAAGCACAGCAAATTCAGCGAACCTGCGATCGCCGACCCGAT
The DNA here is from genome assembly GCA_036704065.1 of Stenomitos sp. Lineage (GTDB taxonomy): Bacteria > Cyanobacteriota > Cyanobacteriia > Thermosynechococcales > Thermosynechococcaceae > JAAURS01. Next base: position 2,796 of record DATNQK010000340.1, on the reverse strand, counting down.
TTGTATGAACGCTGGCTGCAATCTCAAACTGAACCCTTAGAAGGTGTAGAACGGCGACATTCTGAAGAAAATGCAAGGAAAACTTAAAATAAAGTCATCTGTAGCCAACAGCCTCGAAATCATCGGCTAAGATAGACCCAAAGCACTGTGTACTAGTACTATCCTTCATCTTTAGATTTACGGACTTGGGCAATGCGATATTACCTTCTGCAAGGCTTAGGGTTAGCCTTATCCATTCCCCTCTTGACCTGGCCACTTCAGGCTCAGGCCTATGATCTAGAGCTTGCCACCCGTTTGCCAGGCTTGTCAGATGTCAATGCTTACTTGCCGCTGGTGGTTGAACCAATGCGGCTAGAACTCGATCTGTCGCAACGGAGAGTCACCTTATTTCGGGCAGGTAAGGCATTCAAGAGTTACCCCGTTGCTGTGGGTCGTCCGGGCTGGGAAACCCCGACCGGCACTTTCAAGATAGAAACGAAGTTTAAAAATCCCAAATGGGTCAATCCCTTTACTGGAGAAATCATTGCTGGCGGCAGTGCAGATAACCCCCTCGGAAAGCGTTGGATGGGTTTTTGGACTGACAAGAAAAATTGGGCTGGATTTCATGGCACCAATAGTGTCTCCAGTATCGGTACAGCAGCCTCCCACGGCTGTGTGCGGATGTTTGAAAAAGATATTGATGAGCTATTCGAACTCGTGGCTGTGGGAACGCCTTTGCTGGTGAAGCACTAGTCTTTGGGGTTTGTGTCAGCCACTTACCAGAAGTGGGTGACATCGTAGCCCAAATCGGCCAGCATTTGCCGCAGCAGGGGAAGGCTGAGGCCGATGACGTTGCTGTGGCATCCTTGAATCCCTTCTACGAAAAGACCGCCTTTGCCATCTAGGGCGAAGCACCCTGCACAGTGGAGGGGTTCTTCTGTAGCAACGTAGGCTTCGATTTGCTGATCGCTGGGGTTGGCAAACTCAACTAAGGTGGTTTGAGCGCGGACTAAGGTTTGATTGCGGTAGAGATCCAGTAGGGCATGGCCAGTGTGCAGATGCCCTACGGTGCCACGCATCTGCTGCCAACGGGCGATCGCCTCTTGAGGATGGCTGGGTTTACCGTGTATATTTCCGGCTACAACCAATACCGAATCGCAACCTAAAATAAGAGCATCTGAGTGCTGTTGTGTTGCAACGAAACGTGCTTTTTCGAGGGCCAACTGTTGGACTAAAGCAATCGGATCTGAGATACGAATGGTTGACTCATCAAATCCACTGGGTTGAATTTCTGCATTGATCCCAATGGTTGTAAGAAGTTGACGCCGTGCAGGCGAAGCAGACGCTAAAACAAAACGCAAAGAATAAGACATAATAGATGCCCTTGGCAGACTAAACCTGCAGCAAACCCTTGAAAAATAGCAGATAACGCTTCAGGATGAAGAACAACAACGCGATAATTTTTGATTTCCCTCAAGGTTGCTCATGAGCCCAAGGAATACCCCATGAGTCGCCAGTCTCCTCGGACCTACATCGCGCTTTCGATCGGGGCTGCGCTCACGACGATGGCGTTAAAATTTTCCTCCTATGCTTTAACGGGTTCAATGGGGTTGTTTTCCGATGCAGCGGAGTCGGGGGTTAACTTAATTGCCGCTCTGTTTGCCCTTTGGGCTTTAACGGTTGCCGCTCGACCTGCCGATTATGAACATACCTTTGGCCATTCTAAAGCCGAATATTTTTCGAGTGCTTTAGAAGGTGTTTTGGTCTTAGTGGCCGCCCTGAGTATTCTGATGGCGGCTGTGCCTCGATTGTTAGATCCTCAGCCGATTGCCCAACTGGAAATCGGGTTACTTCTATCGTTGATTGCCGCTGGGGTGAACGGTGGGGTTGCCTGGATTTTGCTGCGGGCTGGGAAGCGGCTGCGCTCTATTACCCTACGTGCTGATGCGCATCATTTGTTAACCGATGTATGGACCTCTGGCGGGGTGGTGGTGGGTCTCATCCTCGTCAAGTTGACGGGTTGGCAGATACTAGATCCTTTGATGGCGATCGCCGTTGCGGTCAATGTGAGCTGGGTTGGCATCCGCTTACTCAAAGAAACAACCCATGGCCTTATGGATAGTTCCCTTCCGCAACATGAGCAGGCCATTATTCAAGAGATCTTAACGTTTTATCAAGATCAAGGCATTGCATTTCATGCCCTACGCACTCGGGTGGCTGGATCCCGTAGCTTTGTCTCTTTCCATGTCTTGGTGCCTGGAGAATGGACCATTCAGCAGGGACACGACCTATGCGAACAGATCGAGCATAAAATTATGCGAGCGATTCCCCAAACCCACGTCACAACTCATCTTGAACCCATAGAAGATCCTGTCTCTTGGCAAGATGAACCCCTAGATCGGGTGCTTTAAGGGAGGTCTACCCATCGTAGCCAAGGTTTATTGGCGTCCCGACGTGTAAAGTCTGCTTCTAGGCCAAAGGCTTCAAATTCACTTTTCGTCTTGAGCAGCTTAAATCGTCGTAAAGGAAGCGAAAAGGATCCATTAACCGCAGTCACAACAGAATCGCTATCTTTAGGATCGCCACCTAGGTAGCGGAAGGCATCTTCCACCGTCATCCAACGCGGACCGTCATCATCGCTAGGGATGGCCTTCTCTAGGGCACTCAGGCGATCGCTAAGACCTTCCACTAGCCGCTTGCCTTGGGGCCGAGGTGCAGAATTGCGCAGGGCATACCACTGACTCGTCAGGCGTTGGCTCACGTATGCAAACCACCGTCGCAGAATTCGTCCTGCTAAAGCTAAAATCTCAGCTAGAG
>DATNQK010000339.1:0-5291 GCA_036704065.1 Stenomitos sp. | reverse complement strand
CCGACTGCATCGATTTAGCTACAGAGTGGCTAGAACGTTAAGGCCGTTTGTTGATGCCTTACACCAACGCAGCAACCTGAGTGAGTTCGCCTTTGGCATACTTGCGTGCATACTCTTCCAAGCTCACTTGCTTGATTTTGCTTGCATTGCCAGCAGTCCAGAACTCGCGGTAGCGGTCTGCACAAACCTTCTGCATGTACTTAATGGAAGGCTTCAGGAAGTGACGGGGGTCAAATTCCTTGGGATTAGCTTCTAACGCTTCGCGAACAGCTGCGGTGATAGCAAGACGGTTGTCGGTGTCGATATTGACCTTGCGCACACCGCTCTTGATGCCCTTTTGAATTTCTTCAACTGGCACACCGTAGGTTTCAGGAATCGCACCACCATGTTGGTTGATCAGCGCGATCAAATCTTCAGGCACAGAAGAAGAACCATGCATGACCAAGTGGGTGTTGGGCAGGCGGCGGTGAATTTCTTCAATGCGGCTGATGGCCAAGATTTCGCCGGTGGGCTTACGGGTGAACTTGTAAGCACCGTGGCTGGTACCGATCGCAACTGCAAGGGCATCAACTTGGGTGCGCTCAACGAAATCAACGGCTTGATCGGGATCGGTCAACAGTTGAGAGTGATCCAATTTGCCTTCAAACCCGTGACCGTCTTCAGCTTCGCCCATACCTGTTTCGAGGGAGCCTAGGCATCCCAATTCGCCTTCTACGGAAGCGCCAATTGCGTGAGCAACCTTAACAACTTCGCTGGTGACAGCAACGTTGTACTCGTAGCTTGCAGGTGTCTTAGCGTCGGCTTCTAAAGAGCCGTCCATCATGACGCTGGTAAAGTTGTTTTTCAGTGCCGAATAGCAAGTAGCCGGCTCATTCCCATGATCTTGGTGCATGACGATGGGGATGTGGGGATAGGTTTCCACCGCAGCTAAGATCAGATGGCGCAGAAAATTTTCGCCAGCATAAGAGCGAGCACCGCGTGAAGCTTGCAGGATCACTGGGCTATCCGTTTCATTGGCAGCCTGCATGATCGCTTGGATTTGCTCCATGTTGTTAACGTTAAATGCAGGAATCCCATAACCGTTTTCAGCGGCGTGATCCAACAGTAGCCGCATGGGTACAAGCGCCATAGATGATCCTCCTCGGGGATTTTATATGTGAGAACTAATGATGATATGGGCTGAATTGTTACGTTAATCTTAAGACATCTTATCCTGTCGCGGGATCTTCCTGAACACAATGGTTGCTTATCTTGGCTATAAGAAACCCTGGGGTTTGCATCAACCGTTGGGTTCATGGTGTTTGCTTTCTCTGTCTCAGTAAACGCTCAGGCGCATGAAAAATCCGATTCCACTCAGATGGAATTTAATGGCATCAATCACTGTTGTTAAAAAATGGGTCGCCCGGGATTCGAACCCGGAACTAATCGGTTAAAAGCCGAGTACTCTACCGTTGAGTTAGCGACCCTTGCTACTGCACATGACACACAAGCACAGAATCTAAAAATAACATGGTTGATACTCTTATGCCAAGGGCTTAGACATTCATTATTGATGAGTAATGTTGCTTATTGTTATTACGATCCCAGTTGGGAAGCCAAACCAACGCCTGAAACGTGGGGTTGGACGTTTGATGCGGTGTATGAGGATGCTGATCCCAAGCGATCGCAACTGCGAGTTTTCTTAAAGTCTGCTGCCATTGCTCCGCCGGAGTGTTTGGTGGTGCGCACGCTGGCTGACCTAGGCGATTCCTTGGGGCCTGTCACCGCCATGTTGAATGCCATAGAGCAGTTAGGGATTTGCGTGATTGCGCTGGATCCGCCTTACCGCTCAGATTTCAGCTTGGCCACGGTGGGCAACCCTGAACTCGGCGAAAGTGCAAACCCTCATGCCTTGCCTTTGCATCGTCTTCAGTTACTCGATGCCCTCTTGCAGCAGCAACGCAGTCGCCAAATTCGTCAGGGTCATGCCCAAAATCGCTTAAAGGGGTTGCCGCCTCCCGGTCGTGCGCCCTATGGCTACCGTCGGGGTCGCGATCGCTATGTGATTGATCGCAATGCTGCCGTTGTTCTGCGAGATTTCTACGACCATTTTTTAATCTATGGTTCAGTGCGCGGCGCAGTACGCCACACCAACCAAAAGCATGGCAAAACCATTTCGGTTTCCACAGGACAACGCTGGCTCACCCATCCTGTCTATCGGGGGCATCTGGAGCATGAGGGAGCCGTACAGCGCGATACGCACCCACCCATCTTGCCAATGACTGAAGCGGCTCAGGTGGATCGCCTATTGCGACGCAATCGTAGCCTGGCTCCCCGTGCCGCAAGTGCGCCGCGATCGCTATCTGGTCTTGTCATCTGTGGCGATTGTCAATCTTCGATGAGCATTTCTCGGGTTACTGCTCCTCGGCAATCGGAGGAATATCTGTACTTACGCCCCAAGACCTGCCCCCGTAAGCCTAAATGCAAAGCCCTGCGGTATGAAGCCGTTCTCGCGCAAACCATTGCCCAAATTTGTCAAACCCTGCCTCAAGCCGTGGCCGAGTTAGGTCAGCCGCCCCTGGATCGGTTGTCGGCAGAACTCATCACCGCCATTGCGGCCAAGCAACAGGTCATCGCGCAACTGCCAGAATTAGCCCAGCAACAGATCTTGGATCAAAAAACCCTGGACTTAAGAGCCTATACCCTGAAAACAGAAATTGCAGAACTCCAAGATAAATTGGCACAATTGCCGCCTGTTAACTTGTCGGAGACGGCAAAAACAGTTTCAATTGCTCAGTTTTGGCAGGATCTTTCCGAGCCGGAACGGCGCTTTTACTTTCGCGAATTTATTCGTTTTATTGCAATTGAACGCCAAGACACCGACTGGACCATTCGCTTGCAGTTTATTTTCTAACGACCCACCGAGCAATTTCCACCACAAAACGGCTGAATCAATCACGCTCGGCTGGGTAAAAACGATCCTTTCGTCCCTGAGCCACAACGCAACCTCAATTGAAGGTCGTCCTGTTAACAGAACTGAGGCGACAGCATTGGTATCTTAAATTCTGCAATTGATGCTTAAGGATTGATGCAATGGCAACTGCAACCGTTGTGAAGTTCATGCAGAAAACGGCGGAAGATCGACTCCTCCGCGAACAACTTGAGACACTACTCGGCGTCGGCGATGGAGACATTAGTAGCGAAGCCGCCTTAGACGAGTCAGAGAGCGCTGCCCTCAAAGGTGAACATGCGCCTACAGTGGCGAATTTTGCCGCCCAATACGGCTTTGAATTCTCTGTTGACGAGTTGGTAACCGTAGTGGATGCGCTAGAGAAACACCAAGCAGGTGCCCTGACTGACGAAGTCTTTGTGCAGATGGTCGGTGTGGCGGTGCCCAAAAGCCTAAGCCCTGCCCAGAAGCTGATTAAGTTTCTTAGTAAAACCTACTTTGGCTATTAAGCCATCCCATGTAGGTTCTCTCCCTTAGGCGGAGGCTTCCATGCTAGGCGCGGCGACCTGATTTTCTTTGCGCAAGTAGGCTTCGATAAAGGCATCGAGTTCGCCATTCATCACGGATTCGATCGCCGTGGTTTCAACGCTCGTTCGCAGATCTTTCACCATCTGGTAGGGGTGAAACACATAATTGCGGATCTGGTTGCCCCAGGCCGCCTCGACCATATCGCCGCGAATGTCGGCAATTTCTTTGGCACGCTGCTCTTGGGCCACAATGAGCAACTTGGCTTTAAGGATGGCCAGTGCTTTCTCTTTGTTTTGCAGTTGCGATCGCTCTTGGGTGCAGCGCACGGCTAGGCCCGTGGGTAAGTGGACAATCCGCACCGCAGTCTCCACCTTATTGACGTTTTGACCCCCTTTGCCACCCGCTCGGGATGTGGTAACTTCCAGATCTTTTTCGGGAATGTTGAGGTCTACGCTGCGATCCAATTCCGGCATCACTTCGACCCCAGCAAAGCTGGTCTGCCGTTTCCCGTTTGCATTAAAGGGAGAAATCCGCACGAGCCGATGGGTGCCTTTTTCTGACTTGAGGTAGCCATAGGCATAAGCACCCGAAATTTCTATCGTTGCCGACTTGAGTCCTGCTTCGTCTCCCTCGGAGAGTTCCGCCAAATGCACCTTATAGCCCTGCCGTTCAGCCCAGCGCGTATACATGCGCAGCAGCATCTCTGCCCAATCTTGGGCATCGGTGCCGCCTGCGCCTGCATTAATGGTCAAAACAGCGCCGCTTTTGTCGTAGGGGCCTGCTAGCAACTGCTGCAATTCCCACTGGTCTAGCTGATGGGCCAGTTGCTTGAGTTGCGTTTCTGCTTCTATGCGCAGGGCTGGGTCATCTTCTAGCTCTAGCAGCTCTACCACAGCTCTGGCATCTTCTACCGTGGCCGACCATCGGTTGAGGTTTTCTAGATGGGTTTTGAGATCGGTTAACGTCTGAAGCGTTTGCTGCGCCACAGATTGATCGTCCCAAAAACTCGGCTGGGCAGCGACTTGCTCTAAATCGCTGATTTTGGCATTCAGAGCAGGAACGTCAAAGATAGTCCTGGGTTCGACCCAGGCGCTCAGATAGCCATTCAACGTCGCGCTTTAGTTCTTGAGCGTCCATTAACAAGACTCTGTAGTATGGGTTGTGGCTAATTTACACTCGATTGAGGTTAATCCCTGCTTCGCGTGCGAAAGCTTCCAGGCCTTTTTGCTGAAGGCTCTTGATGGCTTTCGTAGACAGATGCAGTTTTACCCAACGCTTGCCTTGAGGCCACCACACGCGTTTCCACTGTAGGTTTGCTTCTTGTAGCTTTTTGGTGCGGCGGTGAGAGTGGGACACAGCATAGGCGTTGTTGGCCTTTTTGCCTGTCAGTTGACATTTGCGACTCATGGCAGATGCTCCGGCTAAAACAATGAAAAATTGCCCAGCTTACTATCCTAAAGTAAGCGGTGTACCTCCGGCAACTGATCTGTGCCAATGATCCCTGGGGTTCTGCTGTAGCCTGGCTAAGTGCGATGGATGTCACTCTTGCTAATGTATGATTGCCGCAAGTTCTGAAGGAACCGCAGTATTTTATGCTAACCAACGCTTTAATCATTGCTGCTCAACCGATTCAGCCCTTGGGCCACCATGAGTTGCTGCTCATTTTGCTGGAACTGTCCCTTCTGTTGTTGGTGGCACGTTTTGCCGGAGAGTTGATGCAGCGGATCGACTTACCCCCAGTTGTGGGAGAGCTAATGGCGGGTGTGTTACTGGGGCCTTCAGTCTTAGGTGTGCTTTTACCCGGTGTCCAGCACGCAATTTTTCCACGCGATCA
>DATNQK010000338.1:0-1719 GCA_036704065.1 Stenomitos sp. | reverse complement strand
CGGTGAGGTAGTATTTATAGCACTTACCGACTTTTTTGATGACGCCATGAGTGCGCAAGCGGTTGAGTAAGCGCGTCATCTGGCTGGAAGATTTGTCAGGAAGATATTGGCGTAACTGCTTGTTGGTAAAACCGCTGATGAAGAACTCGCCTTGCACCAAGGTACGAAATAAACAGGTATCCTCTTCTGTGAAGAGATTGAAGCCCTTGTAACGGCGGTTGTTTTCAGTCTTGGTTTCAGCCAGGCAGTGCAGTTTTTCTACGCCCACGTGCGGGGTTGCGATGGACGAGATGAACTTGAGATAACGTTGATTAGCAGCGGAAAGTGATTCTTGCAAAGCCGGCAGGCTGTGAATGGTCTTCTTCATGGGCGCCCAACGCATACTGGTCGTACCATTGCGATGCTGCACTTGGCGGTAGTGTTTGAAGAAGGAGACATTGTTGACGGTGGTCTCGATGCGCAAGATGAGGTTGAACTTGTCGTACATTTTGATGGAGACCGGTCCCATCTGATGCTTGATGCGAGTGCCAAGCCAGCGTTTATTGAAGCGATTCCCCAACTCTCCTTGGTACTTGCCACTCAGTCTGCGACCGAGAAAGGTGGCAATGTCGGCGGGTTTGACCGCATGCGTAAGGCTTTCCAGGAGATGCGGGTAAAAGGCCTGCAAAGTGTTCTGGCGCTTAAAGACCAAATCCGTTGCATACTCGGCCTGCAGAATACTCCAGTGATAACGGAGGTCCAAATCTGTAACCACCGGGCAATAGAGCTGCGCTAACTCATCCAGATGCTGGTGGAATGCTTCAACATTGAACTCGCTCGCCAACTGAGTGGCAGTAGTGTAATCAGCAAGATGCACAAAGGCATTATCCAGCATTTCGAACTGGATCCCGTGTTTTCGCAATTTTCCAGCCAGCCAGGCATGGCCGTTGAAATAAAACTGTAACCGGAATGGACACCAGGTTGGCACGCGCACATAGCATAAACCCAATTGTTCATCCATGAAGTAGAAATAGTAGGTCATGCACTTGCTGCTGTCAGACTTCAAATACGTTTTGCCGGTCGTTTTGTCGTGCCAGGGTCGATAGGAAGCACAGGCTTCCATGGCTCCCAAAATATGGACCAAACCGGGCTGTTCTTTGCGCTCTTTCAATACCTCCTGAATGCGGCTTTCTTTGCGAAAGTCTTTCTTGCGAATGAACTCGATCTCGATCCCATTGGCCTCAGCCAGTCTCTCCGCATTTTCTCGGATTCGTTCCCGCAAGGGTTCCGCAAATTTGGCGTAGTCGAAGATCCGAACCCCCTGTTGGTACAGATAATGCGTCATCCCACCCGCATAACACAGGGGCTGTAAACTGCCTGTGATCACAACCCGATCATAGCAACTCAACATTCCATCCAATTCATTGGCATAACGCTCACACAGCAGTTCGTCCATGGCTCAACTCCAGTTTCTAAGTCGTTGAGCTCTATCTAACCACATTCTGCTACAATATGCAGGAGGGAAAGTCGCCATTGGGAAAGCCTTGCGCTTATCCCGTTTTCTCTCGCCTCTGGCGAGTTACACCTTTTGAGCGACTTTCCCTCTCTGTTTTTCCTGTTTGGTTTCGGCTTGTCCGAGTTAGGTTGAAGTGTGTATTCTAAAAATATTGCTTAGCAGGGATTATATGTAACAAACGGTACTTTTACCTCTTTGCACAAATTGCATAAATTGTTTATACT
>DATNQK010000337.1:0-8208 GCA_036704065.1 Stenomitos sp. | reverse complement strand
AGTATAAAGTCGGGTGCGTGGAGCAGATTGCTCCCCACGCAGTGTTGTACTCAAGGGAATCCATGCCTGTATACTCCACCCTGAAACTATTCTGGCTTAACCGCGAGGGTCGTAAAGCGGCGATTGCGCTGGGCACGGTCTCCTTTTTGGCAATCGTGCTGAACTTGAGATCCAGTCCACTGCGTAGCGCACCTTTTCCAACGCCACTGCCGTCCCTTGTGCCCCAGATGGGAAACGTTCCCCCAGGCGCAGCCACAGCAACCCCTCAGCCTTCCTTGCCCCAAATAAAGTTCTCTCGCCCCTTACCTGAATTACCCAAGCTCCCGGCACCTGCCCACAGCGCCGAGCCTACCCCAAAAGCACCCGAACCCGTACTGGCCTCGCCTGTACCCACCGCATCACCACGCGCTGTACCGTCTCAGGCCAAATCACCACAACCGCTTGCTCCTAGCCCATCCCCATCGGCCACACAGACACCCCTACCTTCCCCCACCGTTTTGCCCAGCCGTCCACCCCAGCAACGATCCTTGGATGGCATTGAAAACCAACCCGTTCCAGAATTTCCTGCCCCACCCCCTATTGCGGGCACAGTTCCCATCATCTCTAATCCCTACGACCCTGATATCTACCGCTTAGCCATTGGCGATACCATCTCGATTTTTGTGGCCAATGTCCCAGAATTCACCACGAAAAACGTGATTATGAGCGACGGTACAGTCAACCTACCTGTGGCTGGCCCCATCTCTCTGTGGGGCATGACCCTAGCCGAAGCAGGCCAAGCGGTGACCCAACGTTACGTTCAAAGCGATATCCTTAGAAATCCATTTGTTGCGGTGCAATTGCTCGCCTCTAGCCCCCAGAAAATTGCACTAGCAGGGCAAATTAATCGACCTGGTGCCTACAACATTCCTGTGGTCGATACCCGATTGCCCACCATCACCGATGCGATCGCCCTCGCTGGAGGCATCACGGGTACCGCCGATCTCAAACAGGTCAAGGTCTATCGCCTTAGCCCTACAGGCACCGATCAAGTCATTGAGGTCAATCTGTGGAACCTAATCCAGGGCGCAGATTTGAGCCAAGATATTACCCTGCGCAGTGGCGATCGCATTCTACTGGCCAAAGCACCCGTCCTTCCCAACGAAGCCAGCACCATCGGCTCAGCCAACCTCTCCCCCGCAGAGATGCGAGTCGGCATTTTAGGGGAGGTCCTGTCACCAGGGTTGATCAAAGTCCCACCCAACACCTCACTCAATCAAGCACTCCTGTTAGTCGGTGGGTTTAGTAGTCGTGCGCAACGCAAAACCGTGGAACTGATCCGCGCCAATGCAGATGGAACTGTGACCAGACAAAAGTATCGCGTCAACTGGTCAGATCCGATTAGCGACAAATCAAATCCAGTCCTACAGAACCAAGATATTGTCTTGGTTGGCACTTCTAACCTAGCCCGCTACAGCGACATCTTAAGCAAACTGCTCTCACCCATTGGTCAAACCTTCTCCTTCCTCAGCTTCTTCAACTTCTTGTTCCCAGCTGGGAAGCCTTAATATTTCTCCCACTGGTTTAGACACACCCTTGTCCAAACCCTTTTCTCACGGGCCATTTAGGCCTGCTACAAACCCAAACAATGGATGAGACCACTCTCAAACTTATTCCGCAGCCCTCTGGTATCGCTCAATTCACTGAGCGCGACGCAGAACTGCTGACGCCGCCCGAAAATCCTGAAAGCAATTTCAGCATCCCGAAACTGATCGGGATGGCACGGCGGAAAAAGGTCATTGTGATGGGCCTCTCCTTCGGATTAGCCCTCTTCCTAGGTCTTAAATCCTATCGAGAAGACACTTTTTATGAAAGTAGCTTCCAAATTCTCGTACAGCCCGTCACCCAAAAACAAAAGCTAACCAATCTCACCGGAGACAAAACAGAGAGCAGCGATACGAGTAAGGAGTTTGATTACACCACTCAGATTGAAGTCTTACTCAGTCCCAAAAACTTAGAGCCTGTTGTCAAGGAAATCAACACCAAGTTTCCAGATGTTACGGTTGAATACTTAAATCAAAATTTAGCAGTCTACCGATTGGGCGAAACTAAGGTCATTGAAGTCAAATTAAAAGACGAAAACCCAGAAAAAGTTAAGTACATTCTGCAAAAGGTCGCCAAGGGCTACCTTAAGTACAGCTACGAAGAGCAACGTGCAAGCCTGCGACAGGGCATTGAATTTGTGAATGACCAGTTACCTGTCTTTCGCAAGCGGGTGAACGCCATTCAAGATCAGCTCCAAGCTTTACGGCAACGGTACAATTTTGTCGATCCAGAATCTTATTCAGCCGATTTATACAAGCAACTTTCAGACCTAGGCCAGCAGAGACAAACACTACGCAACGATATTGATACGATGACCCTCCGCTATAAGACCCTAGAAAAGCAAAGCGGGGCTTTAGTTGCAATCAATCAATCACCCAGCTACAAGGAGTTTTTAACTCAGTTCCAGGCCTTAGATCGTCAAATTGTCATTGAGTTAGCCCGATTTGGCGAAAATAGCCCCACCATTAAACAGTTGCGGCAGCAGCAAGATAACCTCATTCCCCTCCTGCAAGCAGAAGCACAGCGAACTTTAAAGAACCAAATGGCTTCCCTGTGGAATGATCTGCAAATTTCGATTGCTCGGGAGCAATCTGTAGGCAAGCGGCAGCGTGAAGTTGAACGCAAGTATCAGCAAATGCCTGCTGTTTCGCGAGTCTATGCTGATTTACTCAGAGAGCTTAAAGCCGCCACAGAAAGCCTAGAGCGCTTTATGAGTACCCGCGAAGGGCTAGAAATCGAGGCAGCACAAAATCAAATTCCGTGGCAACTGGTACGCCCACCCCACGAACCGACGATGCTACCGAAGGGCAGTTTTGCCAAGGGGGTCGCGACTGGGTTTATGGCTGGTGCAGTGCTCGCCCTAGCCATTGCCTTCATCCTAGAACGGATTGAAGGTGCGTTCTACATCGTTAGCGATTTGCGTCAGGTGACGCGGCTTCCGCTTCTAGGTACCATTCCCTTCCGGAAAGATCTGAAATCTGCAGGCCCCGATGCCCATATTGTGGATTGGCGTCCTCTGCTGGAAAAACAGTTAACTGAATCTGCCCAAGACTCGATAGAGGAGTATGTCAACGAAGCGCTAGCCGCGATGAATGCACCCAATTCGGAAGACGACACGATGCCTGAAGATGAGGACTTCCCAGCACCTGTGCCGATGGGCAGTACCTACAATTTCTTAGAAGCATTCCGTTCATTGCATACCTATATTGGACGAGTTCGGGAAAATCCTCACCGATGGACGTTAGCGATCAGTTCTGCCATGCCAGGGGAGGGGCGTACCATTGTGGCCATGCACCTCGCCCAAGCAGCAGCGGCCATGAATCGGCGGGTACTACTCGTCGATGCCCACTTCCTCAGCGGCGAAAATTCAACTAGCGAATTTTTAGGGATGTCTCCACGTCCGGGGCTGGGAGATTTCTTGATGGGCCAAAGTCCGCTGCGTCAGGTGATTCGTCCATTGCACTGGGAAAATAACTTATTCTTTATCAGTGCTGGCGCTTCCCCTCCAGACCCGACCCGTGCGCTGGCCTCACCCCGGATGCAGGAATTAATGCGGCGGGTGAAGGAATCTTTTGACATCGTTATTTACGATACCCCGCCACTGATGGGCTTAGCCGATTTAGGCATTCTAGCAACCCATACAGATGGGGTGCTGTTTGTTGTGAAGTTTAGAAAATGGGGTGCATCAACAGCATTGGCCAATGCCTTAGAACGCCTCAAAGTTGCAAAAATTCCTGTGGTTGGCGTCGTGGCAAACAGCGTGAAAGAATATTCACTGACCTGGTTTTTACGCTCTCGGTAACTCCCCAATCAGGATTAAAAGGGAGATTGCTGGATGACAGGTGTTAACTGCGGCGTCAATGTCTCGATGAGTTGGGATAACTGTTGCGGCAGGGCGTCTTGAGGAGAATTGGATGGGGTTTGACCGATGAGGCGTATCCAGAGGCAGCGCTTGTCGAGCAGTTGATTGGTACCCATCGCCCAACCTAGGGTTCGCAATGGGTTGAGGTCATAGCGCAGACGGTTTTGCAAAAATTGACCTCGGGTCACTGTGGTTTGCCCCTGGGGATTGATGCAAGTCTCTAACACGGTGGCTTGAGTGGTAGCAGATAGGTTGTAATACCCTAACCCTGCTTTCGTTTGGGTCTGCTCCCACAGCAGGCGATCAGGCGATCGCACGGGGTTCCATTTTTGCTGAAACGCACTGAGGCTGCTATCGGTGTTAAACACATAGCGAAGTTGCACAGCGAGGGTAGCGCTGGTTTTCTCAAATTGATAGGTTTGGGCTTCTAAAATCACATCGTAGCGCTCAGATGCAGTGGGATACGGCAACGGGGTACGGCCCATCGGTTGCCATCCAGGTAATTGCAAAGACTGGGGCAAGCGACGTGAGGTTAAACGGTCTGGCCCTGGTTGTAAGCACAGATGCGCAATGGCGGCGATCGCCCCACAAGTCAGCATCAACAAACCGATCGCATTCGCCTTTTTTAGGTTAATGGGCATGAACTGACCCGTCGCTGTTCCCATCTGCCTCTAACTCCCTGTAAAAATAGCGATGAATGGCCACCATCGTCAGAATCAGACCTGTAGAGACGATCTGTCGGCCTGGATCTTCATGCCAAAAGGTAAACCAATTGGGATTATTCACGAACAAGGCCAAAAATGCGACCCGCACAATACTTGTAATCCCAGCCAGGGTACTGGACAACCCTAAAACCAGTACCTGTCGCTGCCAACCCAGGGGCCAAATTGCCCCAAAAAAGATGGAAAGCTGAAATAGCGCCACAAGCGAAGGAAAAATAGTACAAGCCAGTTCCACATCCACACTGCCTTGGGGCAATTGAATGACAGACTGATGCACAGACACAACAAAACCCAGATAATGCAGACCAAAGGCAGCAATCTGAGCCGTCGCGATCTGCAAGGGTTCCCCTACACCCCCGCTGAGCCAAGTAGTCAGCAACGTTCGGGGGATAGCCAAGGGCACAATTAATAGAAATTCCGGCCAGAAACGATACACTTTGCGGCCCGCACTGAACAACCCAATACCCAATACGATGGCAAATGGCATCAGCCGCGCAAAAGAAGGTTCAAACCAATAAAACGACAGGCACCGCAGCAATAGGGAAACCACGATGACAAAGCCAATACCGTCTGCGATCGCCGTAGTCCCGTCTTTGAACTGCCACAACTTCCGATAAAACTTCGGTAGCAGAGCCATCCAAAATACGCCATTGAGAACCCAATCATCGAGTTGCAACCCGATCCGCCACAGCAAGGTCAGATGCAGCGCAATCAGACTCAGGCTCAAAAGCATGACCCCAGTACGACGGTCGAAAGAAGCATCTGCCAATAGAGAAAATTGGCGCATCGCAAACCGAGCTGGAAGCATAGGGCTATGGCGTCTCCATTATTTTGAGGTCCTCAGATGAGGCGCAAACACCCTGTAGCATTAGGGTTCAGATACAGGGGACTGAGTACGATTCTGACGCTGAGCACGCCTGTCAGGTTTAGCCACAGCATTGGCCTTAGCAGCCTTAGCAGACCGTTTCTTGCGCTTGCTTGAGCGTTGCCTTGCCCATTCGGTCCGCGACCATATCATTAAAAACAGAAATGCTGATATCAAGGACTCCGCAAACAATTTGAAAGTGTTCTTGACCAAGTTAGCGGTCACATTTCTGCGTGCTTCCTCCGCTTGGGTATCCGCTTTTTCTTTAGCACGCTCTAAGTTTTCAGCAATACTGGTTTTGGCTTGAGCGGGAGAATTGGGAAGTAGACCTAAGCTACCCGTCTTGTCTGGGGTCGGAATAAAATACTTTAACTGATCACCGTCCATGTTTTGCAATTGCTTTTTGGTTGCATTCAGCTTTCGCTTTTGCTGAGCAACTTCAGTTGCAATCTGCGTCTTGTTGAAGCGATCAATGCGGAAGGCATCGGTAATAATTAAGGGCAATAACAAGAAGAAGAGTATGCTAATGACCAAGGTTAACCAAGAGAGAATTGCCAAAAGTTGCGGTTCTCTCTTGCGGCGTAATGCATGCTCTCCCGCAAAAACCAATAGCAGTGCCAGCAACGGCACAGGCACTAATTTAACAATGTCTCCTATCGCTTGGTATTCCCAGATAGGGTTGGTCAACTGGGGTGGCAGCAGAATGTATAAGAGATCCACAAACCCAATCACTAACAACCCGTATCCCAGCAGTCGAGCCAAGTGTAGTGTTTTAGGCGTGACGAGCTGTTCAATCCAAGTCGAGGGTGAGGTGGACTGTTTGGTTTGAGGCGTAGCACTTTGTGTGTCAGTGGAAGTAGCATCGGTAGCGGCTTCGGCTTGAGGATCTGCCGCACCTTCAGCCGAAAGCGGGGCAGCACTCGTTGTGGTTCTCCGTTGGCTATCCAATGCTTCCAATGTACGATCTAGATCTTCAACCCAACCCTCATAACCAGGCTGCTTAAACGGTTCTGAAGAAGATTCTTCGGGGCGCGTTGCAGTCATAAAGGCAGCCGTCCTATACAGCGACAAATGAATACAGCAGAGAAAAGAGTGGCAATTTAAGGGGCACTGGCAAGATCTAACAAATGCCTCCACCTTCTTTTTTGAGGGTGCCCTCATGCACGAATCAGAGGATCATAGACGGGCCAATACTAATGTGATGCTGCTCCAAAAATGGCGAGGTAGCCGTCGCATTGGCAAGTCAAGTTATAAAGCGATCGCATTGCGTCCACACTAACCTCAGTCCTGCTTGGGTTCGATGAAGGCAATGGATATGAAAACAGACCTCAACAGAGTTGGCGATCGCACGACACAGGAGCCTATTTGCAACCATTCAGACCTGCAAACCATGCGACTCGATACTTATACCGTGGGCAGCTATACCCCCGGCGCACCCCTTTGGAAGCAACTCTTGTGGTACTTCGCAGGATATCCTGTTGTGGCGAGTCGTTGGCTTGCCGTCTCAGGGGTAAAGGTTGCAACGTTACGACTTTTTGGGGCACAGATTGGACAAGGGGTGCGAATTAAAACGGGAGTTCGCATCAAATTTCCTTGGCGACTACAGGTAGGAGATTACGTGTGGCTGGGCGAAGATTGCTGGATCGATAACGTTGCCGACGTCAAAATTGATAGCCATGTTTGTTTATCTCAAGGGGTCTATCTCTGCACCGGAAATCATGATTGGACCCATCCTGTGTTCGCCCTTAAGTGTTCGCCCATCTGGATTCAGCGCGGCAGTTGGATCGGGGCAAAAGCGTCCATCGGGCCTGGTGTGACGGTGGGTGTAGGGGCTGTATTGGCGTTAGGTAGCATTGCCGCAAAATCCTTAGAACCGATGACAATTTATAGTGGCAATCCCGCTCAAGCTGTTAAAGAACGCAAAATCAGCACCTAATGCATCCCACAACTGTTACGTGACTCTTTTTTGCTTCGCTTTCCCTTTAAAAACTGGGCAATGTTTGCTAACTAGGGGCAAATAAACTGAACCCACACAGCATCGCATACATAAAACAAACATTTGAGGGGCAAACGCAAACGCGATCGCAAAAGGTAAGCGATCACAATAGAACTAAAGGAATCGCAGACTCGGCAGGATAAAACAACGCAGCGTCTTGCTCTCCGCAGCAGTTTTATTCTGCCAGTACTCAAGTTCTCCTCACTGATTTCTACGACAGGTAATCGAACACCATGGGCTCACTTACCGTTGCACCCCTCGACAATTACGTGATCACATCCGAGTTATCTGCTCCCGATAACTACGCTAGTTTAATGGCACCGCGACAATTGTCAGTGACCTTAACCGATAGCACCCTGTGGTTAGTGGATATCAGCAAACTGAGAGCGGAGACACTGAGCACAGGCAGTCTTGAAACCGGAATTGTGGATCAACCCGTCACCATCAGCAATCAGCTCACCGTTCCGTTTGCGAATAAGTCCTACGAGGCAGAGCCCATCACCTTAGGCAATGCATTTGCCAACCTGCCGGATAACTGGTCAGCCATGACCCTCACCCAAGACAGTTCGCTGCAATTGGCTGCCTTTTCTGGGAACGTGCAATTGTCTTCCTCCTCATCCACAGGAGGGTTTTCCTCTGGTGGCGGCCTCACTAGCAGCAGCACGTTCATCGGATCAAT
>DATNQK010000336.1:0-4216 GCA_036704065.1 Stenomitos sp. | reverse complement strand
GCAATTGAAAGCCTATGTTGAGAACCAAAAGACTGCTGAATAAGGCAATCTCAGGGGTATTAAGCCCCGTCGATTGCCGCTCCTATCCCCCATCACCGCCAAGCTGTGCTGTGGCGGGTGTACCTCGGAGAAATTAGATGGTGCAACAAGACCAGTTTGGGTTGTATTTTTATCTCTGATGATCGGGGACAGATTTTGGAGAGCAAGTTTATTGTTGAGTGGGTATTCTGACCCCTAGTTCCTCGCGAGAACACGCTAATACCGAGCACTAGGTAAAGCCCAAAGATCGAACAGCTCTCCCAATCCCAATCCCAAAACTGCGACCGCAATTAAACTCCAAAATGTAGTGGTTTGACTGAAATTGAAAAATCGCAATTCATTCCAGGCCAAAAAGGTAGTTAGGAAGGGAAGAAAAGCTAGCAGTAAAAATAGAGAGGATGTAGAGGCTAGTGTAACTAAGATGCTGACTGTTAAAGCTAGAAGTAAGAGTCTGGGGATATATTGAAGAGCTTGCTTGATCCATCTGCTGCCAAACCAAGACAGCGTCATCGCGAAAGCCATGATCAACAAACCCATGAACCAAATCACGTGATGTGCCCCTAGATTCCACCCCACCAGAGCATAGGCCAACCAGAGCAGGATTAGCGCTAGCCAAGGCAGTTGAGTGAAAGACTTCATTGTTGGTTCTAGATCGTGGACTTGTATCAGTAACATTCTACGAATCAGGATAGTGAACTGAGGAGTGCTGATTACCGACCCCATGCTGAAGCCAAAGAAGCTTGACTTGGAGCAATATCTATTCATCCCCAACCATCGCGAATGAGCCTGCGTTACCAGACGGCCTCCGAATTAATATTTCTGAGATAGAGCGTGGGTTTGCACGCCTGGTCTTTTACCCACCCCTTGCTCGCAAGTCGCTCTATCTGTGAGATTCAATCTAGGTTACTGCGAGTGGTGCTAACAGCTTTTGTGAGGCAGGGTTTAAGCCACCCTTAGCGAGTAGGATGTTGCTGTTGGTGTAGATATTCGCTCACTCCTAGTTCTGCAAGCTGAGCCTGTTTGGTTTCAACCATTGTCGTGAGGGATTGACGGAACTGAATCACCTGCTCTAATAGATCGCTGCGTTGCGCTGCTAACATCTGCACCGCAAGCAATCCCGCATTGCGTGCATTTCCAATTGCAACGGTAGCCACTGGAATTCCAGCGGGCATTTGCACGATCGAGTACAGCGAATCTAACCCTTGGAGATGACGACTTGGAACTGGTACGCCAATCACGGGTAGAGGGGTTAGTGCGGCTACCATTCCTGGTAAATGTGCCGCTCCGCCTGCGCCCGCAATAATGACTTTGAGACCGTTTTGATGCGCGGTTTGGGCAAACTCCACCATTCGCAAGGGAGTGCGATGGGCTGAGATGATTTCGACATGCTAGGAAATGTGAAATTCTTCACAGACTTTCACCGCATCCTGCATAACAGGTAAATCGGAATCGCTCCCCATCACAATGGCAATTTCTGCAGAAAAGGAGGCGATTATGTTGGAATTTGAACTCATAACGCTATCGATGAAAGGACGGTTGCAGAATAACAATGAAGCCTAAGGAGGTAAACTCAGATTTCATTTTGTTTCAAACTATCGATTTATACAAAGTTGTATGTCGATTCGCCGTATTTCTCATAAAGGAAGCTGTAAAGCCTTCAGAATAGAGGTGAAGCGCTTACGGTAAAACTTACCCTTTTTAAGGAAACGGCTTATGAACGGTTTGCTGCAAAAATATCGTTTTGTTTGTACCCTCACCTTTGGCGACATTTATGGCCAAGTGATGGTTTGGCTAATCGTCATTTTTGTAAGCTTAGCGGCAGCGCTTGCGATGTACCAGAACCCGGTTTATGCCTTTATGACGGGTGGGTTGATTTTGGTGCTTTCGGTTCCGTTTCTCTTATTTGCATTTGTAACGACCTTATTAAACCATATTGAGCTGTTGCCTGCCGATGCTGCGGCCCAAAAAGCCAAGACAACAGATGGCGCTTCTGCATCTGCAAGAGTTGTGCAGCCCGGTTAACCGTTTGTACTGCTAGAGTTGGGCAGTGCGAAATCCTAATTAAGAATAGAACAAAGCATTTGTGAGAGGAAGACGTTTGTAGTCACCCCTTTGCAAGTGCTTTTTGCTATGAAAGCCAGCTGAAAAGCGCTGCGGTTTGAATGCAGGATAGCGGGAAACGGCTTTAGTGGGTCTTCTGTGCTTGTGTGTGCCTACGGAACGCTAGAACGCTATATACTCATGGCTGTTGTCCCAATCTTGGGGTGGGTTCTGCCGCTCTGTTTTGTATGTCTGTGCGTTATATCCTGCACAATGCAAAGATTCCTGGTTACAAAGGCCTGCAACAAATTGCTCTAGATGAGCATGAGGTTATTGTCAGCATTGAACCTGTTCATACTCATCTGTCTGAAATCGGTTGCTCCAGGCTGGATATTGCCGGAGACTGGATTTCTCTGGGTGGCTTAGATCTCCAAATCAATGGCGGTCTGGGGTTGGCTTTTCCAGATTTAACTGAAACTCAGGTGGATCGCTTGGAGGCGATCGCCACTTATCTGTGGCAAGTGGGGGTAGATGCATTTTTGCCCACCTTGGTCACGACCTCTGTGGACAATGTTCATCGTGCCTTAAGCACGTTGGCTCATTATCAGCCTAGCGGCAAACAGCCTACGGCTACAGTGTTAGGAGCCCACCTAGAAGGCCCATTTCTGAATCCTCAAAAACGGGGTGCCCATCCAGAGGAGTATCTGCAACCCTTAACCGTGGAACAGATCAAAACATTGCTAGGTTCCTATGCACCCTGGGTTAAGATGATGACCCTTGCCCCTGAATTAGACCCTTCCGGTGCTGCGATCGCCTACTTGCGCGCCAACCAAATTTTGGTGAGTTTGGGCCATTCTTTAGCAACAGCACAGGAAGCCCAGACCGCATTTGAGCAGGGGGCAACGATGGTCACCCATGCCTTTAATGCTATGCCACCCCTACATCACCGAGAGCCTGGGTTGTTGGGTGCTGCGGTGTTTGCCCCTGGGGTTTGGTGCGGGTTTATTGCCGATGGCCAACACATTGACCCCTTAATGCTGAAGTGGTTACTCCGTGCTAGTGCTCCTGAGCGTCTTTGCCTGGTGAGCGATGCATTAGCGCCTTTGGGATTGCCGGATGGCATCTATCCCTGGGATAGTCGTTCGATTGAGGTGAAGCAGGGCACGGCTCGCCTGCCGGATGGCACCTTATCTGGTACGACTCTGCCACTGCTAGACGGGGTTAGGAATTTAGTGAAATGGGACATTTGCTCCGTTGAGATGGCGATCGCCCTGGCTACAGAAACCCCGCGTGCAGCCTTGGCATTGCCAGGTCTTGGGGTGGGTCAATCCGCGCGGCAGTTGCTGCGGTGGCATCTTGCGCCTGAGCGCACCTTAACTTGGCAGCGGCTCTGGTCTCCTCAGCAATCGTTGTGGTCTCAGCCTGTTGCTGTGTCAATCGCAGAGCCAATGTAAGCGAATGTAAGATCTGTGGAACTAACCCCTCTCCCGCTTAAACTTCAAGGACTCTGGTTGGGTGCAGCCGCTGGCGAACTCTATGCAGGCGGAAAGCTGAACCCAACGGTTGCGCTCACTGAGACCCTCACGGTTCAGGATCATTTACCTCAGCTTGATCGGTTGTGTAGTTTCACCGCCCGTTTGCTAAAACTGGCGCATTTGTTTCAAACGGATCAGCTTGAGACAACGTTGTTGCAGTACCGTACTTGGCAGGAGTTGTTGCCCAACCTGTTGCCCTTGTATTTTTTGCACCCCTTAGGAGCGCAGGGGCTTCAGCAAGCATTGGTGGATGTGGCTCGTGCCTCTCAACAGCCAGAGCTGTTTGCGAGTGCGATCGCACTGGTTAAGTTCCTCGATTGGCTCCAGTTTCAAGGGGCTCAACGTCAACTGCAACCTGCTCTAGCGCAACATCCTGCTTTGCAAGGTACTGAAGTTCTGGCTGCGTGCACGCAGATGTTTCAACGATTGGACACCCATCAGACGCTACCAGGGCAACAGGAGTCTACACCCCATGCGACTTCGTCTAACCCTTGCCCCTCGGCGCAGGTCGTGGCGCAAATTTTATATTTTCTGTTGAGTGCCCCTGCTGAATTGCGTCTTGCGGTGCAACGTGCAGCCTTAGCCTTTCCTGCTGACCCTGC
>DATNQK010000335.1:0-8213 GCA_036704065.1 Stenomitos sp. | reverse complement strand
TTGAACTTCAAGATGCCTCAGGTGCAGTAGTGGCCCGTAATCCAGCCGTTGGCTCCAAGGCAATCATCCTGAAGCGATTTACGGCAGTGGCGGATGCCGCATAACGTTGATTTCCACGTCGTTCATTAGCATCCCCTGTCTTGTCAAGACTACTGACATCAGCATTCCTAATGTATGGTTTCTAAAAAAACATACATGGTGTGTTGTCGCTGTGCTTAATATTTTGTTACAACGAGGAGGAGGCACTCCAGAGGAATCGCTTCATGTTCAGTAGCGTGATTGGCTCTCAGGGATCAATGCAAACAGACTTCGGAGAGCAGATGCTAAACACTGTGGCGAGTCAATCGATTCGTCGCATGTTTAGTGAAAGTGAATCAGTGGATGTTAACATCCGCTGTTTTCCTTCTAGCAAGCTGCTTCAAGGGAGTATCGATAGTGTCAAGATGCAAGGGCGTGGATTGGTGATTCGTCGCCAATTTCAAGTCCAAGAAATGTCCTTTGAAACGGATGCGATCGCTATTGATTTCGGATCTGTATTGAAAGGGCAGATTCGCCTGAAGCAACCAACTCAGGCGATCGCTCAGGTGGTGCTTTCGGAAGACGGCATCAATCGTGCCTTCAATGCCGAACTTGTACAACGACGTCTTTCTGAAGTTGTTCTATCGGGCGATCACACATTGCCTGTTGAGGGACCCATTTCATTTTCAGAGGTCTTTATTAAGCTTCTGCCTGCCAATCAAATTGAAGTTCATGCCAAAGCGACGTTGGCAGATCAGTCCGTTGTACCGGTTGCGGTGCGCACAACCTTATCCGTAGAGCGGCGACGGCGCTTGTTGTTTTCCAATCCGGCATTTCTTGCAGACCTAGTGTCGGATGCAGAGCGAGATCTATCTCGGACATTGTCAGATCAACTGGTGACGATTCTAAACACCATGATTGATTTAGATCGCTTTGATTTGGATGGCGTAGAGATGCGGATTAACCGTGTAGAAACACAAGCGCAACAATTGTTGTTTAGCGGTTATGCCCAAATTAACCATTTCCCAGGCGCTGGTCTGTAGGTAAATTGTGTACAGCAAGCCTAAATATCCAACAAAATCGTGCCAAGAACGCGGTGGGGTGAGCAAGTCGTCCTAGAATGGCTGAAGGAATCCTTTAGTCATTTCGTGCTGCTTAACTGACATTGCTATGGTTAAATTTCGCGCGTTGCTGTCCTTTTTATTTGCTTGTGTTGCGTTTGTTCTGGTGGGCTGCGGCGGCCCTGCAGCCGTCTCTGTTCCACCGACCTACACAGATGCACAATTACAGCAAATTCAACAATATCTGCCAGAAATTCAAAGCGCTTACGAGCGTCTTGATGCCTTAGGTGCTGCAATTCAAGCAGGCAACTGGCAAGAAGTCCGAAGCACCATCCGTGGACCTTTCGGTTCCATGATTCAAGACCTAAAGTATGTGAACTCTCACCTACTGCCTGCCGACCAGAAAGTTGCGCAAGAATTATCTCGCAATATTTTCCAAGACTTCGTTGACATTGATCAGGCAGCTGCTAGCACGAACGTCAATGTTGCGCTGCAAAGCTTTAATACAGCGGTTCAAGACATTGAGAAATTCTTGGGCCAGCTTCCAGAACTGCCTGCTCAAGCGGCTGATGCGGCTTCTGAAGCTGCGGCGGCTTCATCGGCGGAATAGGGAGAAGCTTAATTTATCGAGCTGCACAGCTACTCTAGTGCAATTCAGCAGTGATATCTGCTGCGAAAGCGGATTCTGACTTCCTGAACTTTAAGGGAACTGAATCCGCTTTTTGCTGTTTAGTTATCCCTGTTGCATAACAGTAACTGGCCATTGCAGCAAGTGACGTGTGCAATCTACCAAGGACAGGCTTGCCACAGGATTAGGGTTTATGAATGTAGTCATTGTTGGCTGTGGAGTGGTTGGAGCTGCGATCGCCTATCGCCTCAGCCAAATTCCGGATTGGAATGTTCAGGTTTATGACCAGCGATCGCCTCAACACTGGGAAGCCACAGGGGCGGCATTGGGTGTGTTGATGGCAGCTGTTAGTTCTCGCTTAAAGGGCAAACATGTAAAATTGCGCCTAGAGAGTTTGACCCTTTATGAATCACTGATTCCGGAACTTATCCAGAAAACCGGAATTGAGATTCCCTTTAATTGCGGAGGCATTATACACCTATGCTTCGATGAGTCAGAGTTTGCGCATTGGGAAACCGTGCAAGCCAAACGGCTCTCCCAAGGATTCACCTTGCAGCGATGGACGCGGGCGCATTTGGTAGAAAACTATCCTGAACTCGAAGATGCCCATATTGTAGGTGGCTGTGAGGCCATTGGCGCTATTTATTCCCCTCAAGATCGTCAAGTTGATCCTGTGGCTTTAACACAGGCATTGATTCAAGGTGCAAAACAACAAGGGGCTCAGATCCAGTTTGAGCAACAGGTGAGCGGGTTCCGTCTTGGGCAGGATAGCCCTGCTACTATCTCCCACGTTGAGATTGCAGGAGAGCGCATCCCTGCCGATTGGGTGATTCTAGCGTCTGGGTTGGGCACCACTCCCCTTACCCAGTCCCTATCTCAGCCCATAACGCTGCAACCCGTATTGGGTCAGGCCCTCCACTTGCGTACCTCAGCATCGCTGCCGCCCAAGTGTCCTGTCATTAACGGAGCCGATGTCCATCTTGTTCCTCTGGCGCAGCATGAACTGTGGGTTGGTGCTACGGTGGAATTTCCCGATGCCAACCCCACCATTCCCTTGGAACCCAGTCCTGATGCATTTGCAGCGCTGATGGAACAGGCGATCGCCCTGTGGCCAGATCTGGAGGGTGCCGAATGTCTGCGGAGTTGGCAAGGTCTGCGACCACGACCCTGTGACCGTGCTGCCCCTGTTATTGAGCGGTTGTCAGGCTACAGTAATGTATTGGTGGCCAGCGGCCACTACCGCAATGGCATTTTATTAGCGCCTGTTACTGCCCAAAGGGTACAAGCGTTACTGCAAACGCCACTGTAAACTCGTATAGTTCAGCTTCAGAAACTGCTGCGATGCGTCGCTGTTCAGTTTTTCGATCAGATATGAAGGAACAGTTAAGGTATGCCTTTTCCACGCAGCAGCGGAGTTTTGCTTCATCCCACTAGCTTTCCAGGCCCCTATGGTATAGGGGATTTAGGGGCACAAGCGCGACAGTTTATTGATTTCCTGGTGCAAAGCGGTCAGCACATTTGGCAAATTTTGCCCCTCGGGCCAACAGATTACGGCAATTCACCCTACATGAGCTTTTCTGCGATGGCAGGAAATCCGCTCCTGATTAGCCTGGATAGGTTGGTGGAGCAAAACCTGCTGAGTGCTGACGATCTTGCAACCTGCCCTGACTTTGACCCCGACTTTATTGAATTTGATGCGGTTATTGCGTGGAAAGAGCCGCTGCTCAAACAAGCCTGTCTTCGGTTTCAAAGTTTGGCTTCTGTTCAAGAACAAGAAGCGTTTGCTGCATTCTGTGAGGCCAAGGCCCATTGGTTAGATGACTATGCCCTGTTCATGGCATTACTGGCTACTCAACCCGAACCCCTTTGGTCAAATTGGCCGACTCCTTTACGCGATCGCCATCCAGACGCTTTGGCCCAAGCTCGCCTAGACCTAGCCACCGAAATCCATGTGCAGAAGGTTCTGCAATTTATGTTTTTCCAGCAGTGGCTGGCACTGAAGGCGTATGCCAACCAATACGGCATCCAAATCTTTGGCGATATCCCCATTTATGTATCGCTAAATAGCTCAGATGTATGGGCTAATCCGCAATTTTTCCAACTGGATGAGGCAAAACAGCCTATTTTTGTGGCGGGTGTTCCACCAGACTACTTTTCGGAAACAGGGCAACGTTGGGGCAACCCGCTCTACGATTGGAAGACCTTGGAAGCCGATGGCTTTGCTTGGTGGATCCAGCGGATGCAAGGTTGCCTAGAACTATCAGACTGTATTCGCATCGACCATTTCCGTGGGTTTGAATCCTATTGGGCCGTACCCGCAGAAGAAGAAACAGCCGTGAAGGGGGCATGGCTCTATGGGCCAGGTGCCAAACTGTTTACAGCGATTCAGGATGCCTTAGGCAAACTGCCGATCATTGCGGAAGACTTAGGTGCAATTGACCAAGCCGTTTTGGATCTTCGGGATCAGTTCGAATTCCCTGGCATGAAAATCCTGCAATTTGCCTTTAGTAGCGACAGCGCCAACCCTTATTTGCCCTTTAATGCGGTTCCCAACAGTGTGGTTTACACAGGCACCCATGATAATGACACAACGGTGGGATGGTATACATCGGCTACAGACTATGAACGTCAGCGCTTTGAGCGATACGTGGGCGATATGGCGGATGGTCCGGCTTGGGCCATGATTCGTATTGTGATGAGCTCGGTGGCGAATCAGGCAATTGTGCCGCTCCAGGATGTGTGTAGTTTGGGAACCAATGCGCGCATGAACCTTCCAGGCACTGCTGAGGGCAACTGGCGTTGGCGCTATCGCTCTGAGGCATTAAGTTCCGACTACAGCGATCGCCTCCGAGATATGACTGAAATCTACGGGCGCTACATTCCGGTACCCCCTCAAGAGCCTGAAGCGGAAGAGTCCATCGCGCAAGAGCACAAGGAGCTTAGCCTGCAATCTCAATAGTCCCAGTCATGCCTGCTTCGGTATGGCCTGGTACTGTACAGCGCAGGTTGTAGGTTCCTGCTCGTGCGGGAATAAACACCCATTGCGCTGTTGTGTTGGGACGCAGTTCTAACTCGTGTATAGCCCCTTTAACTTCTACATTGCCTGCATCGACTTTTTGAGACCAGATGGCATCGGCAAAGTCTTTGGCGGTGAAGTAATGCTTCGAGGGGCTAGGGTTGCTTAAGGTGAGCTGGTATCGTTTGCCCGCTTGGAACTGTAGCTGGTTGGGCACAAATTTGAGGTCGCCTGCTTCGGTGCCTAAGGAGACGCTGACTTCAATGGGCGGTTGTTGGGCTAAGGGGGGTGCTGCGATCGCCCCCATCGGTAATCCCATCCAACACAGGAGTCCGATGGCACTAATCAACAGTCCCCGAAAGACGCGATGTAACAGGGTCGTCATGGGCGATTACTCCTTATCCATTGCCAGGATGTCGCTACGCTTAACAATAGCGGTTGCTGTAGCTGAAATTCTAGAGGGCAATGGGTAGGAGGGCTTAGGCTGCTTTGGGTGCGAAAGGTTAATCGGGTGAGCCTACTGGGCAAAGGTAAACAGTTGGACTGCATAGATGCGATCGCCGGCCTTGGCTAAGCCAAACCCAAACCGTCCAAATCGAGAATCCAAGAGATTGCGACGATGCCCTGGACTGTTCATCCACTGTCGCTCAAAAAAGTTTAACTGAGCAGTCCCTACTACAGCTGACGCTAGCCTTGGATCCTTTAAGGCGGCTAAATTTTCAGCCGCACCGCCGCGACCGCCAACGGCTGCAAACCGATCTGAAGGGGAGCGTCCTTCCGGCGAAATATGGCTGAAGTAGTTGCGCCGCAACATATCCTCTGCATGCAACTGTGCCGCACGATTCAACAGCTTATCTTCAAGGAGTGTCCTCAGTCCATAACGGGCGCGATCGCGGTTGGCAAGCACTAGCGCTGTGCGTCTCAGCGATTGCATTGTGTCCGGTCGATTTGCATAGACAGGTGCAGCCACAACTGGATTCCACCTCGACTGAGCTGTGGCCTGAGGTACATCCATTACACAATGCAGCAGGGTTACAGAAAGACCTAAACATACCGTATATCGTCGATTCAGTCTTAAATTCATGAGAAACGACCTTGTACGGTGCAAACGGGGAACTAGGGCAGCCTAGACGCGAAAACGCTTTATTTGTTCCGAGCAGAGAAAAATAGGCTGCTTCTGTTGTGCGGTGGTTAGATCGCCAAATATTTCAAAAAAGTTAATAAATGTTTTAAAAAAACAACGCTAACTTAATTTTTCTAACGCTGCACGCTAAGTTGACCGTTGAGCGCTACACACCCACGTACAATGTCCTTAAAGATTTTCTGTGGGACCTTTGCGCTAAATCATTCAAAGGAGAATTTAGGCATAATGACGGAAACAAGTTATAAGCAGGTCGTTCACCCCTACAATGGCGATCCATTTGTAGGTAATTTGGCAACCCCCATTTCGGCATCCGATTTCACCAAAACATTTATTGGTAATTTACCTGCCTATCGGCCTGGGCTGTCTCCTCTGCTAAGAGGTCTAGAAATTGGCATGGCTCATGGTTACTTTTTGGTTGGCCCTTGGTACACCTTTGGCCCCCTCAGAGATTCAGAACATGCAGCGCTAGGTGCACTGATTTCCGTTGTCGCGTTGCTTGTGATTGCTACCATGTGCTTGTCGGCTTATGGAATTGTTTCGTTCCAAAATGGCCGTAAGATTGGCACCGGAGATGCTGCATTGAATTCTTCCGATGGATGGAGCTTATTCACGGGCGGTTTCTTCTTTGGATCGATGGGTGGTGCAGCGGTTGCGTACTTCCTCCTATCCAATTTCAACGTTGTTGATGGGATCATGCGCGGGTTATTTAACTAACCTGAAGCTCCCGTAATTGATAGACAAGATGCCTTTGATGGTCATCTTCAACCATTCGTCAAGATAGGAGAATTAAAATGGCCGGTGATTATGCAGCTTCTTTTCTACCCTGGATTATGATCCCTGTTGTGTGCTGGTTGTTGCCAGTTGTAGCAATGGGTCTTCTCTTCATCCATATTGAAAGTGACGCTTAAGCTTTCTAGCGATTCGCGAAATACTCAAAATCTATAGGTTTTCTCCCCTCTAAAGCTGGATTTGTCTGCTTTGGAGGGTTTTTTTGTTGAAGGTCAGTGTTTGCGTTTATAGTCCCGCGTAGAAAGATGGCGTGGCGGATCAAGTCTTGAGTTGCTAAACTGTCCGTTAAAATTGTCTCGCTCGCATCAAGGGGCTTGATGATTGAGAGTGTCTGGGTGTGGCATGCGTCTGACTAGAGCTGCGTTAGAATCCTGTGTACTGCAAACGTGGGTGGCCCAATCCGGGTTGGATTTGACGGTTTGGAGCGATGCTGAACATGAAGCCTCTATTCAGGCACTGTTGCAACAGCAACGCCCAGAAGATCCGGTGTATGTGTTTGCTTACGGCTCTTTGATTTGGAATCCTTGCTGCCACTATGTTGATTGTGTGCCTGCGATGCTCTATGGTTGGCATCGCGACTTTTGTCTCTGGGCTCCTGTGGGGCGTGGAACGCCTGAGCAGCCAGGGTTGGTTTTAGGTTTGGAACGAGGTGGCAGTTGTCACGGCCTGGTTTTTCGGTTGTCGACGGCCCATGCATTAGCAGATTTGCGGTTGATGTGGCGGCGTGAAATGGTGGTGGGATCTTACATTCCACGTTGGGTGTCAGTGCGTTGTGGTGAGGGATTCTGTCAGGCGATCGCCTTTACCGTGAATCCAGACCACGCCTGCTATACAGGCAAGTTGCAGTCAGAGCAACTCATCCGCACGCTGGCTACGGCGCAAGGCGAACTGGGGTCTTCGGCAGACTATTTGCAACAGACCGTAGAAGGACTGCGGCAAAATGGTCTTTGCGATCAGCGTCTACAGCGGTTGCAGCAACGGGTTGAACAATGGCATCTAGACCAATCCGCAGCCTAAGGGTAGTTTGAAACGCGATGTTTCTAGAGACAGGGTGATTGCAGAGGGATTCCCCGTACCAGCCGTAAGCGTTGAATGGTTTAAGTTTGATGTTCTCCCCGCCATGCAAGCCATCCAGCAATGCCTGCAATGATGCAGATGGGGAGCCATGCTGCGGCATGGGGAGTGAGGATGCCGAGGTTGCCGAGGTTGCTGAGTAAAAAAGCAACGAAATAATACCCCAGCACAATCAAAATGCTAATCCCAAATCCAGTGCTACTGGAAACCCGACGCAATGTAGTGCCTAAGGTGCTGCCTATGAGGCCAAAAATAGCGGTGGTCCAGGGTGTAGCAAGCTGCTGCTGAATATACAATTCCGCTTTGATTTGTTTGTTTAGATTGCCCGATTGTTGCTGCCGTGCCCAATAGCTGCGTGCGTCTGCAATCGACATGTCTTCCAAAGACTGTTTGGGTGCCGCTAAGTCAAGGGGATCGCGGGGGACATACAGTTCTTGCTCTTTAAAAGACAAAACATTTTGGTCGCGACCATTGGCCGTGACG